>NZ_DASSVG010000085.1:0-5620 GCF_035706265.1 Ramlibacter sp.
AGCAGCCGCACCAGCACCCCGCCGGCCTGGGTGCGTTCGGCCTCGGGCACCTTGGCCTCGATGAATTCGGAGACGGCCTGCAGGCCGCCCGCGCCCTCGCCCTGGCCTCCCAGCGGCGCGGCGCCCGCGAACAGGGCCAGCACGCGGCGGGTGGACTCCTCCACCTGCTGCACCGTCTCGCGCTGCCCCGGCTCGGTGACCGCTTTCGCATAGGCGCGCACGGCGGCCTCGCGCAGGGCGGGGTCGGCCAGCGCGGCGCGCAGGCGCAGGAAGCCCTCCAGCGAGCCCTTCTCGTCCGCCGGGACGCGCAGGTAGCGGAAAGGCTCGTTCGGGTTCTCGCGCACGCCGAGCAGGAACACCGGCACGCCGTCGCCCAGGTCCACCGGCAGCATGTAGTTCTGGAATTCGCGCGCCTGGCCGGCGGCGTCGCGCAGCTTGTAGCTGACGCTGGGGCCGACGTTGCGCAGGTTCTTCTGCGAGGCCGTCTTGTTGGCCGCGCCGAGCCGCGCGTCGAGCGCCTGGCGCAGGTCCACCGCGCGCACGTCGGCGCCGCTGCCGCCGCCGTTGGCCTCGGTGAGGTTCTCCACGTTCATCACGCGCAGGCCGGTGAATTCGAGCGTCGTCTTCCCGCCCGCCCCGGCGATCTCGGTCGAGGCGCCGATGCGGCCTTCCACCTGGAAGCTGCGCGTGCCGCCGTCCAGCGGCAGCGCCTGCAGCTTCACCAGCGAGCCGCCGTCGTCGAAGCTGGACTGGTAGATCTCGATGCCGCGGTGCCGCACCGGGTGGTTCACCTCCACCCGCGCCGGGATCTGCTCGCCCGTGATCCGGTCGTGGATCACGATGTCGCTCGCGAACAGCTTGGGCATGCCGGTCGCGTAGTGTTCGATCACGAACTTCTTCAGCTCGATCGCGAAGGGCAGCTCCTGCAGCAGGATGCCGTCCGACTGGCCCAGCACCGCGGTGGAGGACTGCGTGCCTTCGGCCACCATCAGGTTGCCGCGGAACGTGGGATTGGTCGAAGGCAGCCGGTGCTGCGCCGGCACGTCGGCGATGCTGCCGCCGCCGCGATACGGCTCCTTGCCGCCCCACAGCATCTGCGCCCGCACGATCAGGTCGCCATCGAGCAGGCCGCCCAGGCAGACCAGCACGATCGCGCTGTGCGCCGCGAGGTAGCCGATCTTGTGCATGCCGCCGGCGCGCGCGGCCACCATCCAGCCGGCCTCGCCGCGCTGCTGCAGGCGCACCTTCCAGCCGCTCTTGGCGAGCGCCTGCCCTACGCGCCGCGCCTCCGCCTCCGGCGCGCCCGCCAGCTGCGCCTCGGCGCGGTGGTGGAAGGCGAGCAGCGCGCTCTCGCGGATGTTTTCCTTATACGACTTCAGGTCGGCCAGGATCTTGGGCGTGTTGCGCGCGATGCAGAGCGACGTGCTGACCACCAGGAAGGCGAGGATCAGCAGGAACCACCACGCGCTGTAGACGGCGTTGAGGTGGATGGCCATGAACAGCTCGGCCCAGAAGGGGCCGAACTGGTTGATGTAGTTGCCCAGCGGCTCCTGCTGCTTCAGCACCGTGCCGATCACCGAGGCGATGCAGATCACGGTCAGCAGCGCGATCGCGAAGCGCATCGACGAGACCAGCTCCAGCAGCGCGCGCCACCGGCTCGAACGGGAAAGGGAAGGCGGATCGGCGGTGGCGGCGGTCATCGGGCGGGGCAAAAAACAAGGCGGGCCCTCTTGCGAGGCGCCCGCCTATCTTGGTTCAGCCGCGCGGCGATTGGTTCAACCGCGCGCGGGGTGCGCTTGATTCAGCGCAAGCCGGCGATGTAATCCGCCACGGCGCGGATCTCGCGGTCGTTGAGCTTGGCCGCGATCTGCGCCATCTGGGGGCTGTTCTTGCGGATGCCGTCGCGGAAGGCGACCAGCTGGCTGGCCGTGTATTCGGCGTACTGGCCGGAAAGGCGCGGGTACTGGGCCGGGATGCCGGCGCCGTTGGGGCTGTGGCAGCCGGCGCAGGCCGGCATCTGGCGCGACTGGTCACCACCGCGGTAGATGCGCTCGCCCAGCGAGACCAGCTCCTTGTCCTTGGCGAAGCCGGGGCTGGACTTCTGCGCACCGACGTAGGCCGCGATGTTCTTCATGTCGGCCTCGGTCAGCTGCGAGGCGAAGCCCTGCATGATCGGGTTGGGCCGCTTGCCGCTCTTGAACTCCTGCAGCTGCTTGAACACGTAGGCGGCGTGTTGCGCGGCGAGCTTCGGGTTGGCGGGCGTGCCGGAGTTGCCGCCCTGGCCGTGGCAGGCGGCGCAGACGGTGCCGAACTTCGCTTCGCCGGCGGCCGGATCGGGCTTGCCCGTGGCGGCGGTGGCGACCGCAGCGGGGGCCGCCGGTGCGGGCGTGGCCGCGGCGGGGCCGGGCGCCGGTTCCGAACCGGAAGCGGCCGGCGGAGCGACGGTGAGTCCCGAGGCGCCGGGCGCGGCGGCACTGGCGGCCGGTGCGGCGCTCGCGGCTTCGGAGGCCGGCTGCTGGGCTCCGGAGTGGAGCGCGAAAGCGGCCAGCACGGCGGCCAGCAACAGGGAAACAGGCGACTTCATCACGTTTCTTGGGTTCGTTGGCGCAAAACCGTGGGATTCTACAATGCCGCCTCCTCCCCTCCTCCTGCCCCATGACCTCCCCGCCGGGCCCGCCCGCCCCCACCAGCTCCCCCGAGGGGACCTCCGCTGTCCAGGCCGTCGCCTGGCTGCACACGGCACGCTTCCTCACCACCGCGCCGCGGCTCGAGCACCTGCCCGAGCTCGACGTGCCCGAGATCGCCTTCGTCGGCCGTTCCAACGCCGGCAAGTCCACCTGCATCAACACGCTCACGCAGCAGAAGCGCCTGGCCTTCGCGTCGAAGACGCCCGGCCGCACGCAGGCGATCAACCTGTTCGCGCTGGGCAAGCAGGGCCTCACCGACGCCGTGCTGGCCGACCTGCCCGGCTACGGCTATGCGGCCGTGCCCAAGCAGGACAAGCTGCGCTGGCAGCAGGTGATGGCCAACTACCTCGTCACGCGCCCCAACCTGGTGGGCGTGGTGATGATGGTGGACCCGCGCCACGGCCTCACCGAGCTCGACGAGATCCTGCTGGAAGTGATCCGCCCCCGGGTGGAGGAAGGCCTGAAGTTCCTCGTGCTCCTGACCAAGGCCGACAAGCTCAACCGGTCGGAAGCGAACAAGGCGCTGTCGATCGCGCGCCTGCAGACAGCCGGCGGCGCAGTCAAGCTGTTCTCCGCCCTGAAGAAGCAGGGCGTGGAGGAAGCCTCGCTGCTCCTGTGGCACTGGGCGCATCCGGAGACCCCATGACGATCGAGACCTGGCAGCAGCCGCTTCCCCATGGCATCACCCTCAGTTGCCGCGGCGCGGGGCAGCGGGGCCGCCCGGTCCTGATGTTCCTGCACGGCTTTCCCGAAGCCGCCTTCGTGTGGGACGAACTTCTGGAAACCTTCGCGCAGCAGGGCTGGCGCTGCGTGGCGCCCAACCTGCGCGGCTACGAGGCCTCGTCGCAGCCCGCGGAGGTCGCGGCCTACCGCCCCAAGCTGCTGGTGCAGGACATCGCGGCGCTGGCGCAGATCGAAGGCGCGCCGCTCGCCTGCCTGGTGGCGCACGACTGGGGTGGCGCCGTGGCCTGGGGGCTCGCCAACCGCGAACCGCAGTTGCTGCAGCGCCTGGCGATCATCAACTCGCCGCATCCCGGCACCTTCCTGCGCGCCTTGCGCGAGAGCCCCGCGCAGCAGCAGGCCAGCGCGTACATGAACTTCCTGGTGCGCCCCGACGCCGAGGCGCTGCTGCGCGAGGACGACTACCGGCGGCTGTTCGGGTTCTTCACGCACTGGGGCCCCGCGCAGTGGTTGACGCCGGAACTGAAGGCGCAGTACCGCGCCGTGTGGGACCGCAGCCTCACGGGCGGGCTGAACTACTACCGCGCCTCGCCGCTGCGGCCGCAGCGCGAGGGCGACCCCGGCGCCGCGGCCGTCACGCTACGGCGCGAGATGCTGACCGTGGACGTGCCGACGCTGGTGCTGTGGGGCCTGCAGGATGCGGCGCTGCTGCCGGAGCTGGTGGACGGCCTGGACGAGTATGTCCCGCGGCTGGAGCTGCACCAGGTGGCGGACGCCTCGCACTGGATCGTGCACGAACGGCCGCAGTGGGTGGCGGAGCGGCTTTCCGCATTTCTGCGGGCTGGGCCGGATTCGTAGGCTGGTGCTGAGCCGCGCCAGCGCGAAGCCCAGCGATACGGCTCAATAGATCTCCGGCTCCCCCGGCGGGCGCGTCTTGAAGCGCTTGTGCACCCAGTAGTACTGGGCCGGCATGGCGTCGATGTACGCCTGCAGCCGCACGTTCATCAGCGCGGTGTCGGCCTCGATGTCCTTGCTGGGATAGTCCTGCCACGCCTCGCACACCCGCACCTCGTAGCCCTCCGGCGTGAGCTTCGTGATCAGCGGCACCACCTTGGCCTTGCCCAGGCGCGCGAAGCGCGACAGCGAGGGCACGGTGGCCGCGGGCACGCCGTAGAAAGGCACGAAGATCGACTCCTCGCGCGTGAAGTTCATGTCCGGCAGCAGGTACATCACGTTGCCCGCCCGCAGCGCGGCGATGAGGTCGCGCACGCCTTCCGCCCGGCTCATCGGGCGCGCGTCGCCGAAGCGGTTGCGCCCCTTGAGCACCCAGGCGTCGATCACCGGGTTGCTCTGCCGCGCATAGATGCCGACGAAGCTGCGCGGCACCTGCTGCGACATCGCGCTCACCCCGGCGTCGAGGCCGACGAAATGCGGGCAGAACAGGATGGTGGGCTCCGCCCCTTCCAACTCGTGCACCGCGCCCGTGAGGTGCACGCGCCGCTTCACCACCTCGGGCGGCGCGTGCCAGAGCCACGCCCGATCGAGGAAGGACTGCGCCACGTAGACGAACACCTCGCGTGCCACGCGCCGGCGCTGCGCGTCGCTCCACTGCGGGAAGCACAGCCGCAGGTTGGTGTCCACCACCTTGCGGCGCGACCACACCAGCGCATGCAGCGCCCAGCCCAGCACGCGCCCGAGCGCCCGCACCCACGACAGGGGCAGCGGTGCGATCAGCCGCATGAAGGCGATGCCGACACGGGCCATCATGCCGTGGCCTCCTCGCGCGGCTGCTTGTAGCGCGCATAGCCCCACAGGTACTGGGTGGGCCCGGCGCGCACCATGCGCTCCATTTCCGCATTGACCTGCGTGGCCGCCTCCGCGGGATCGCGCGCGAGCTCGCCCTCGAAGCGGCGCACGTGCACGTGGTAGCCGCGCCCGCCCGGCAGCCGCTCGCCCCACACCAGCAGCAGCACGGCCCCGGTCTGCTGCACCAGCCGCGCCGGCAAGGTCATGGTGTAGGCCTCGCGGCCGAAGAAGGGCGCCCATACCCCCAGGCCCTGTGGGGGCACCTGGTCCGGCAACAGGCCGACGGCCTCGCCCGCCTTGAGCCCCCGCAGCATCTGCCGCACGCCGGCCAGGGTGGTCGGCACGGCCGTCATGTTGGGGCGGTTGCGCGAGGTGGCGACCAGCTCCTTCAGCCACGCCTTGCGCGCGGGCCGGAACAGCACCGTGATCGGGCCGAACTGCGCCGC
>NZ_DASSVG010000086.1:0-10098 GCF_035706265.1 Ramlibacter sp.
TTCGCCCAGTGGCTGGTGGCCGAAGGCATCACCTCGATCTCGCTCAACCCGGACAGCGTGATCGCCACCTGGGAAAAGCTGGCGCAGTAAGGCGCGTTCGCGGCCGGCCTCGCGCGCTGGGCAAAACTACCTAGCGCCGGGTGCGGCCGCGGTGCGATCATCGCTAGCCATGGCTGAACCGGGGACCCGTGGCGCCGCCTACAAGCGGCGCCTGCTGCGCCTGCTCGCGGGCTACGTGGCGTCCTTCCTGCTGTTCCTGCTGGTGCTCGCGTGGGCGGAGCAGCAGGGCGTCTCGCGGGTCTGGCTGGGGCCCATCTTCCTGTTCTCCACGGTGATGATGTACGCGGTGATCGGCATCACCAGCCGCACCACCGACCCCGAGGAGTACTACGTCGCCGGCCGCCGCATCCCGCCGATGTTCAACGGCATGGCGGCCGCGGCCGACTGGATGAGCGCGGCCTCCTTCATCAGCCTGGCGGGCGGGCTCTACCTGCAGGGCTTCGGGGGCAGTCCGGGCCAGCCGGGCGGCCTGGCCTACGTGCTGGGGTGGACCGGCGGCTTCTGCCTGGTGGCGCTGCTGATCGCGCCCTACCTGCGCCGGCTGAACCTCTACACGGTGCCCGACTACTTCGACGTGCGCTACGGGGGCAACTGGCCGCGGCGGCTGGCGGCGCTCGCGGCCGTGATCATCTCCTTCACCTACGTGGTGGCGCAGATCTACGGCATCGGCCTGATCGCCTCGCGCCTGACCGGCGTGAATTTCGAGATCGGCATCCTGCTCGGGTTCGGCGGCGTGCTCCTGTGCTCCTTCCTGGGCGGCATGCGCGCCATCACCTGGACCCAGGTGGCGCAGTACGTGGTGCTGCTGCTGGCCTTCCTGATTCCCGTCTCCTGGCTGGCCTACAAGCAGCTGGGCAACCCGATGGCGCCCTTCGTCTACGGCAAGCAGCTGGAGAAGATCGAGGAGCTGGAACACGGCCTGCTCGCCTCGCCGGCGGAAAAGGCCGTGCAGGAGGAATTCCTGCACCGCGCCGCCGAATACCGCGCCAAGCTGGCCGATGTCGACCGGGCCCTGGCGCACGAGCGCGAGACGGCGCGCGAGCGCGTGCGCCGCCTCAAGCGCGAGGACGCCGATTCGGCGCTCATCGTCGCCGCCAACCGCGAGCTGGCGGCGCTGCCCAAGGACGCCGCGGCGGCGCGCGAGCAATGGACGCGCGCGCTGCACGAAACGCTGCAGCGCGCCAGCGCGCTGGGCGGCC
This sequence comes from Ramlibacter sp., assembly GCF_035706265.1. Lineage (GTDB taxonomy): Bacteria > Pseudomonadota > Gammaproteobacteria > Burkholderiales > Burkholderiaceae_C > Ramlibacter. Next base: position 1,260 of record NZ_DASSVG010000086.1, read on the forward strand.
TGCCGCCGCACGGCACGCCCTACGCCGGCGATCCGCGCGGGTCGCCGGCGGAGAAGGCGGCCTTCGGCGAATCGCGCGCCAACTTCCTGGCCCTGGTGTTCTGCCTCATGGTGGGCACCGCGGGCATGCCGCACCTGCTGACGCGCTTCTACACCGTGTCCAGCGTGGCGAAGACGCGCATCTCGGTGGCCTGGGCCCTGTTCTTCGTGGGCCTGTTGTATTTGAGCGTCCCCGCGCTGGCCGTGCTGGTGAAGTTCGAGGTGATGCAGGGGCTGGTGGGCCGCAGCTTCGACGCCCTGCCGTCCTGGATCGTGCAGTGGGCGCGGGTCGATCCCGCCCTGGTTTCGGTCAGCGACATCAACGGCGACGGCCTGGTGCAGTTCGCCGAGATCCACCTGGGCGCGGACATCATCATGCTGGCTACGCCGGAGATCGGCGGGCTGCCCTACGTGGTCTCCGGCCTGGTGGCCGCGGGGGGCCTGGCGGCGGCGCTGTCCACCGCCGACGGCCTGCTGCTCACGATCAGCAACGCCCTGGTGCGCGACCTGTACAGCCAGGACCTGGGGCGCCACATCGGCGCGGAGCAGCGCGTGATCCTGTCCAAGTTCGCGCTGATGGGCGTGGCGCTGCTGGCCGCGATGGTGGCCACGCTGAAGCCGGCGGAGATCCTGCCGCTGGTCTCCGCTTCGTTCTCGCTCGCCGCCTCGGCGATGGTGCCGGCCATGGTGCTGGGCATCTTCTGGCGCGGCGCCACGCGCCCCGGCGCGGTGGCCGGCATGCTCGCGGGCTTCGGCGTGGCGGCCTGGTACATGGTGACCAAGAGCGTGGCCATCCGCGCGGCCCTCGGCCTGGCGGGCGAGCCCGAACTCTGGTTCGGCATCCTGCCCGTGGCCTCCGGCGTCTACGGCGTGGCCGTCGGCGTGGTCATGACGGTGGTCGTCAGCCTGCTGCGCCCCCAGCCCGCCGAGAGCGCCGCGGCGCAGGGGGTGGGCATACCCTAGTCGATCGGCTGCTGTCGTGTAAGCAATCAGTAAGGGTCGGTGCCAACCATCCCGCGCACAGCCAGAGGCAAGGAGACGGGGATGCTGCTGCTGGTGGAGATCGTCAAGGCGCTGACGGAGATCGCGCTGCTCGCACTGCTGGGACAGGGCGTGCTCTGGGTACTGGCCGGTCGCAAGCGGGACCAGAACCCCTTCTACCAACTGTTCCAGGTGCTCACCAAACCGCTGATCCGCGGAGCTCGCCTGCTGGCGCCCCGCGTCGTGCTGGACCAGCACCTGCCTCTGGTGGCCGGCCTGCTCCTGTTCTTCGTCTGGGTGGTGGCGACGCTCACCAGGATCGACCTCTGCCTGCGCATCGGGGTGCACCTGTGCAGGTGATGCGGCGCCTGCGCTGGCTGGGCCTGCGCTGGCGCGCGGTGGCCTGGCTGGTGCTGGAGCGGCGCGAGCGCGCGCTGGCCCTGTTCGACCAGCTCCTGCAGGAATTTCCCGACGACCTCTACGGCCTCGCGAGCCGCGCCCACGTGCTGGCGCAGCAGGGCGATCGTGCGGCGGCCCGGCATGCCTTCGAGCGGCTGCTGGAGCTCGATCCGGCCAACGGCCAGCACTGGTTCAACCACGGCTTCCTGCTCGAGGAGGCCGGTGAATTCGCGCCGGCGGAAGCGTCGTTCCGCCGTGCCACCGAACTGTCCCCCCAGCTCGATCGCGCCTGGTACGGCCTCGGGCTGGTGCTGATCCGGCTCCGCCGCCTCGACGAGGCCGCCGAGGCGCTGAAGCGCAACACGCAACTGCAACCCATGAGCCCGTACGGCTGGTACCAGCTGGCGCGGGTCCATGTGGACCGGCACGAGCCGGAGGAGGCGCGCAGGATCATCCGCCACCTCCACCGGTTCGAGCCCAAGGTGGCCGCGCAGCTGGAACGCGAGACGGGCCTCGCCGTCGCGCACACCGGCTAGCGGGCGCCAACCGGACGGCCCGGTTGCAGCCGGCGGCGCGAGCGGCCGCGGGGCCGCAGTGGCAGACAAGAGCAAACGAGGACAAGGTCCCCCAAGGAGACACGATGGAGACAAGCCCTAGGCATCGGGAGTACTGGCAGAGAAATCTCCGGATCACCGGAATCCTGCTGGCGATCTGGTTCGTGGTGACTTTCGTGGTGGGGTATTTCGCCCGCGACCTGAACTTCAGGTTCTTCGGCTGGCCCTTCAGCTTCTGGATGGGCGCGCAGGGTGCGCTGGTGATCTACGTGGCGATCATCTGGTACTACGCGCGCTACATGAACCGGCTGGACCAGGAATACGGCGTCGCCGAGGAGGAGTGAACCATGGCCACACTCGCACCCGATAACGCCTCCTCCGCCGCCGGCGCGAACCAGGCGTTCCGCAGGCAACTGAACAAGGTCTACGGCTTCTACACCGGCGGCTTCATCGGCTTCGTGCTGGTGCTCGCCGTGCTGGAGCAGATGGGCCTGAATCGCGACTGGATCGGCTTCATCTTCCTGCTCGCCACCATCGGCCTGTATGCGGGCATCGGCATCATGAGCCGCACCACCGATGCCGCGGAGTACTACGTGGCCGGACGCCGCGTGCCGGCCGTCTACAACGGCATGGCCACCGGCGCCGACTGGATGTCGGCCGCCTCGTTCATCGGCATGGCCGGTACGCTGTACCTCACCGGCTACAGCGGCCTGGCCTTCATCATGGGCTGGACCGGCGGCTACTGCCTGGTGGCGCTGTTCCTCGCGCCCTACCTGCGCAAGTTCGGGCAGTTCACGATTCCCGACTTCCTGGGCGAGCGCTACGGCGGCAACCTGCCGCGCTTCATCGGCATCTGCGCGGCCATCCTCTGCTCCTTCACCTACGTGGTGGCACAGATCTACGGCGTGGGCATCATCACCACGCGCCTGACCGGCGTGGCCTTCGAGATCGGGATCTTCCTGGGCCTGGGCGGCATCCTGGTCTGCTCCTTCCTCGGCGGCATGCGCGCCGTGACCTGGACGCAGGTGGCGCAGTACATCATCCTCATCATCGCCTACCTGCTGCCCGTGGTCTGGCTGTCGGTGAAGCAGACCAACGTGCCGGTGCCGCAGCTGGTGTACGGCTACCAGCTGGAGAAGGTGACGGCGATGGAGGAAAAGCTGATCAGCGATCCGAAGGAACTGGAAGTCCGCAAGGTCTCGGCCGACCAGGCCAAGGCGCTGGACGCCAAGATCAAGGACGCGCGCAACGCGCTGGCCGCCGACCGCGCCGCCGCCGAGAAGAGGGTGGCGGACCTGAAGGCCGCCAACGCGTCGCCGACGCAGCTGGCTGCGGCCGAGAGGGAGCTGGCCGCGGTGCCGAAGGACGAAGCCGGCGCCGTCAAGGCCTGGACCGCCGCCAAGGCGGCGGCCGAAGCGCGCGACAAGCCGCTGGGCGGCATGCCGCGGCACGGCGCGATCTTCGCGGGCGACCCGAACGGCGACGCCAAGGCCAAGGAAGCCTACGACACCTCGCGCCGCAACTTCCTCGCGCTGATCTTCTGCCTGATGGTCGGGACGGCGGCCCTGCCGCACATCCTGATGCGCTACTACACCACCCCCAGCGTGAAGGAGGCGCGCAGCTCGGTCACCTGGTCGCTGTTCTTCATCTTCCTGCTGTACTTCACGGCGCCCGCGCTGGCGGTGCTGGTGAAGTACGAGATGTTCAGCGCGGTGGTGGGCAGCTCCTTCGACCAGCTGCCGTACTGGATCTCGGCCTGGAACAAGGTCGATCCGGCGCTGCTGTCGGTGACGGACATCAACAGGGACGGCATCCTGCAACTCGGCGAGATCAAGATCGGCGGCGACATCATCGTGCTGGCCACGCCCGCGATCGGCGGGCTGCCCTACGTGATCTCGGGCCTGGTGGCGGCGGGCGGCCTGGCCGCGGCGCTGTCCACTGCGGACGGCCTGCTGCTCACGATCGCCAACGCGCTGTCGCACGACCTGTACTACAAGATGATCGACCCGAACGCGCCGACGGCGCGCCGCGTGACGCTCTCGAAGGTGCTGCTGCTGGTGGTGGCGCTCGCCGCCGCCGGGGTGGCCTCGCAGAAGCCGGCCGACATCCTGTTCCTCGTCTCCGCCGCGTTCTCGTTCGCGGCCGCCGCCTTCTTCCCGGCCCTCGTGCTGGGGATCTTCTGGAAGCGCGCGACCGGGATCGCCGCGTCGCTGGGGATGATGGCCGGACTCGGCATCACCTTCTACTACATGGTGATGACGCAGCCCTGGATGCGCAGCGTGTTCGGCGTCACCTCGCCGATCGCGGACCACATCTGGTTCGGCATCCAGCCGATCTCCGCCGGCGTTTTCGGCGTGCCGGTCGGCTTCGCCGTCATCGTGCTGGTCAGCCTGATCACGCCAGCGCCGGACCGCAAGACGCAGGAGCTGGTGGAGCACGTGCGGTATCCGAGCCTGACCGGCGCGGCTGCGGCCCGCTAGCAGCCGCTGGCACCTCGTAGGCTGGGGCGGCCGCAGGCCGCCGCAGCTGAGCGCAGCGAAGCCCAGCGCATTGGCACATCGAGACCCCAGCGCGTCCACGCATCGCTGGGGTTTCGCTTCGCTCCACCGCCAGCCTGCGGGCTCCACCGCCCGCCTACGGCCCCGCCGAGATCACCCACTCGCGCGCGCACTTGCGGCAGCACACGTCCAGCTCCAGCTCCTGCGCCACGGGGCGCTGCCGCACGACGCGGAAGCGGCCGTACTCGCCGCAATCCGGGCAGCTCGCCTGGTTGGCCGCGTGTTCGGCCCGCATCAGGAGGAACAGGTAGCGCCGCAGCGCCCAGCCGCCGATCACCGCCGACAGCAGCACGTAGATCACGTCGAGTTCCTGCAGCTCGCCCGAGGCGGTGCGAAAGGCCTCCATGCTGGCCACCAGCGCGATCACGCTGAGGAAGGCCAGCACCATGTGCGCGTGGCTGGAAAGCAGCTGGCGTTCGTACCACTTGCGAAAGCCCACGCGCCCGACGCTGTCGGCGAAGTTGACGTTCATCCCGGTCCTCTCGATGCTTCGCTTGCTTGCTCGTCCGGGCATGGCGCCCGGCGGGCCTGCGGTGTAAATTGCCCGCATGCCCGACAGTCGTCGACCGCCCGGCCCGCCTGCCGGTCCAGCCACGCCGGCCCCCGGGCTGCTGGCCACGCTGCGGGCCGACCTGCTGCGGCATCCGCCCTTTGCGCAGATGACGCCGGAGGCCGTCGACTTCTTCCTGGCCCGCTCGGAGCAACGTTATTACGCGCCCGGCGAAATCCTGCTCCAGCCGACCAGCGGTGCCGTGCAGGAAATCTTCTTCATCCGCCAGGGGGCGGTGTCCGGCGTCCGGGGAATGGCCGAGCTGTCCGGCGGCGCCTTCCAGTACGAGGCCGGGGACCTGTTCCCGATCGGCGCGGCGATGGCGCAGCGGGCCGTCACGGCGACCTATTCGGCGGTCGCCGACACCTTCGTGCTGGTGCTGCCGCGCACGGCCATGAATGCGCTGGCCGAGCGCAGCGCCGCCTTCGCCGATTTCCTCAACCGCCGCATCGCCGGCTTCGTGGACCTGTCGCGGCGCGCGCTGCAGGTGGCCTATGCCTCGCAGACGGTGGCGGAGCAGTCGCTGGAGACGCCGCTGGGCCAGCTGGCCACGCGCGCGCCCGTGACCTGCAGCGCCGCCACGCCGCTGCGCGAGGCGCTGGAGCAGATGCAGCACCGGCGCATCGGCTCCATGCTGGTCACCGACGCGGCCGGGGCGGTGCAGGGCATCCTCACGCGTCACGACGTGATCGGCCGCGTCACCCTGGCGCAGTTGCCGCTGGAGACGCCGATCGGCGCGGTGATGGTGCAGCCGGTGCACACCCTGAGCGTGGCCCACACGGCGCAGGACGCCGCGCTGCTGATGTCGCAGCAAGGCATCCGCCACCTGCCGGTCACGCGCGACGGCGTGGTGGTGGGCCTGGTGTCCGAGCGCGACCTGTTCGCGCTGCAGCGGCTCTCGCTCAAGCAGGTGAGTTCCGCCATCCGCGGCGCTCCCGACGTGCACACGCTGGCGCTGGTGGCGCAGGACATCCGGCGGCTGGCGCGCAACCTGGTGGGGCAGGGCGTGCAGGCGCGCCAGCTCACTGCGCTGGTGAGTCACCTCAACGACGTGCTGACGCAGCGCCTGCTGGAGATCGAGGCCCGCGCGCACGGCGTGCCGCTCGACACCTTGTGCTGGCTCGCCCTCGGCTCCGAGGGCCGCGGCGAACAGACGATCGCCACCGACCAGGACAACGCCCTCGTGCTGCCCGATGCAACCGATGCGGCGCAGCGCCAGGCCGCGCTGGCGTTCGCACGCGCGGTCAACCGCGCGCTGGCGGACTGCGGCTATCCGCTGTGCCGAGGCGGGGTGATGGCGGGCGAGCCGGCCTGCTGCCTCACGCAGGCCGAATGGCGGCAGCGCTTCGCGCGCTGGATCGAGCAGGGCGCGCCCGAGGACCTGCTGCAGGCCAGCATCTACTTCGACCTGCGGCCGCTGGCCGGTGACGCCCGGCTGGCCGAGTCGCTGCGCGAGCAGGTGCTGGCGCAGGCGCGGCGCACGCCGCGCTTCCTCAAGCAGCTCGCGCTCAACGCGCTGGCGCACGGCGCGCCGCTGAACTGGCATGGCGGCATCGAGACCGACGAACGCGGCACGGTGGACCTGAAACTGCAAGGCACGGCGCTGTTCGTCGACGCAGCGCGCATCCATGCGCTGGCGCACGGGATCGCGGCCACCAACACGCGCCAGCGTCTCGAAGCGGCCGGCGCGGCCCTGGGCGTGCCGGCCAGCGAGTACGAGGGCTGGGTGGGCGGCTTCGAGTTCCTGCAGATGCTGCGGCTGCGGGTGCAGCTCGAAGGCGCCGATGCAGCCGGCAACCGCGTGGTCGTGGCCAGCCTCAACGACATCGACCGCCGCATCCTGAAGGCGTCGTTCGGCGTCGCCCGCCAGTTGCAGCAGCGGCTGCGCCTGGACTACGACCGCTGAGAAATGGTCACCCTGTGGCCCCGGCGCGGCGCCGCCGTCGATGAAACGCGATGGCTGGTGGTGGACGTGGAGACCAGCGGCCTCGACGCCGCGCGCGACCGCCTGCTCGCCATCGCGGCGATCGCCGTGCACGTGGACTGGCCGGCGCGCCGGCTGGCGCTGCATGTGGCCGACAGCTTCGAGATCGTCGTGCGGCAGGAAGTGCGCAGCCCGCGCGCCAACATCCTGCTGCATGGCATCGGCGTGCAGCGGCAGCAGCAGGGCGTGCCCGTGGCCGAGGCGCTGCGCGCCTTCGCGCAGTTCGCCGGAGCGTCGCCGCTGCTGGCCTTCCACGCTGCCTTCGACCGCGCGCTGATCGGGCGCCATGCGCGCGCCGCGCTCGGTGCGCCGCTGGCCAACCGCTGGCTGGACATCGAGCACCTGTGCGGCGTCACGCATCCGGAGCTGCGCGCTCGCTCGCTCGACGAGTGGCTGGGCCGCTTCCACATCCAGTGCGCAGCACGGCACCAGGCCATCTGCGACACGCTGGCCGAGTGCGAACTGCTGCTGCGCATCTGGCCGCGCGTGGCCGCCGAGTGCGCGAGCTGGCGCGACGTCGAGCGGCTGGCAGCACGCCACCGCTGGGTCCAGCGCGCCTGAGCGGCGCAAGCCGCACTAGGGAATCTCCGGAGGGGCGCGCGCAGCCCGAGTCAGTTCGGCGTCAGAAGGCGTTCCGACACTCGCGCCACCTATAAAGGAGACAACACATGGCTATCGCTTCGGCCGGCAGGCCGCTGGCATCCGGTGCCGCCAGTGCGCCGATGACGCGCGAGGAGAAGAAGGTCATCTTCGCCTCTTCGCTCGGCACGGTGTTCGAGTGGTACGACTTCTACCTGTACGGCTCGCTCGCCGCCATCATCGGCGCGCAGTTCTTCTCCGGCCTCGACCCCACCTCGGCCTACATCTTCGCGCTGCTCGCCTTCGCCGCCGGCTTCCTGGTGCGCCCCTTCGGCGCCATCGTGTTCGGCCGCCTGGGCGACATGATCGGGCGCAAGTACACCTTCCTGGTCACCATCCTGATCATGGGCGCGTCGACCTTCATCGTCGGCCTGCTTCCCAGCTACAAGTCGATCGGCATCGCCGCCCCGGTGATCCTGATCGCGCTGCGCATGCTGCAGGGCCTGGCGCTCGGCGGCGAGTACGGCGGAGCCGCGACCTACGTCGCCGAGCACGCACCGCACGGCAAGCGCGGCTCCTATACCTCGTGGATCCAGACCACCGCCACGCTCGGCCTGTTCATGTCGCTGCTGGTGATCCTGGGCGTGCGCGAATCCATGGAAGCCAAGACCTGGACCGACTGGGGCTGGCGCATCCCCTTCCTGGTCTCCATCGTGCTGCTCGCGGTCTCGGTGTGGATCCGCCTGAGCCTCAACGAGTCGCCCGCCTTCCAGAAGATGAAGTCGGAAGGCAAGACCTCGAAGGCCCCGCTCACCGAATCCTTCGGCCAGTGGCGCAACCTGAAGGTCGTGATCCTGGCGCTGCTGGGCCTCACCGCCGGCCAGGCCGTGGTCTGGTACACGGGCCAGTTCTACGCGCTGTTCTTCCTGACCACGATCGCCAAGGTGGACGCCACCACGGCCAACCTGCTGATCGCCGCCTCGCTGCTGATCGGCACGCCCTTCTTCATCGTGTTCGGCGCGCTGTCGGACAAGATCGGCCGCAAGCCCATCATCATGGCGGGCTGCCTGATCGCCGCGCTCACCTACTTCACGGTGTTCCCGATGCTGCTGAAGGCGGCCAACCCCGCGCTGGCCGCCGCCCAGCAGGCGACCAAGGTGACCGTCACGGCGGACCCGAAGACCTGCTCCTTCCAG
>NZ_DASSVG010000087.1:0-15911 GCF_035706265.1 Ramlibacter sp.
ACCCTCACGCTGCAGCAACTCAGCGAACGGGCCTTCGACACGGCGCAATTCGTGCCGCTGTCGGCTGCCACGTGCGTGCAGAAGGCGGTGGACGAATATGCGTACGAGAACGCGCAGCAGCGCGCGCGCGTCGCCATCCAGGTGCGGGACGACTTCACCTTCATCGGCGACGAGACGGCCTTCGTGCTGATCGTCTTCAACCTGCTGAAGAACGCGCTCTATTACCTGCCGCTGCATCCGGAAGCCATCATCCTGATTTCCATCGACAGCACGCCGGAGCACCAGGTCGTGGTGCGCGACAGCGGGCCCGGCATCGCGCCGGAACTGCGCGGGCGGCTGTTCCAGGAATTCCAGTCGGCCGGCAAGTCCGAGGGCACGGGCCTGGGGCTCGCGTTCTGCCGCCGCGCCATGCAGGCCTTCGGCGGCGACATCCGCTGCGAGTCCGAGCCCGGCGAGTTCACCGAGTTCACCCTGGTCTTCCCGCCGGCGCCGGCCGAGGCCCCGCCGGCCCCGCCGACAACCCTGCTGCCGCCGCCGGGCGTGGAACTCGCCGGCCACACGGTGCTGGTCGTCGACGACAGCGCGTTCAACCGCGCCATCGTCAAGGCGAGGCTGCGTGAACTGGGCATGGACTGCATCGAGGCCCAGCACGGCAGCGAAGCCTTGCGGATCATCGACGACGGCGCCCGGCCGGCGGCGATCCTGATGGATGTGCAGATGCCGGGCCTGAGCGGCGTGGAGGCCACCCGGGCGCTGCGCAGGCGGGCCGCCCCCGTCAATGCGATCCCGGTGCTCGGCGTCAGCGCCAACGACTTGCCCGCCTCGCGCGACATGGCGCTTGCCGCAGGCATGGACGGCTACCTGACCAAGCCGCTGCATCCGGAACTCTTGCGGACGGAATTGGCGCGAGTGCTGAGCCTCGAAACAGGCAACGAGGCGTTTCAGCCCGCCAGCCATTCGGCCGGCATCTGATATGTCGCCAGGCGTGCTCCGCTCCGGCACCGGCTCGCTTCAATTCCCTGCGTGCCGAGTCAGTCGAAGGTGCACACGGGGCGCCGCATTCAGCATTTCAGACGCCTTTTCGCGTCGCTTTCGCAGGCGGACCTTAGTGGATTTCCTTAAGGAAGCTTGAGCTTCGTAGTCATCCTCCGCCTTTCTTGGCATGCTGCATGCTGGCGCTACGCGCGCACTGCTTCGATGGACAGGAAGACGAAAGCAAATTCAAGGAGGAACCACCAATGACGACGATGACGAATTTCCCCAGCGGTCGCGATACGGAATGGCTGGCTGACCCGCTGCTGCTGCCGCTGGCGGGCCTGGATCCGGACCATGCCTCCTACGTGCCCGGCCTGCGGCTGCGCCTGCTGCGCACCGAGGCGGAGCGCCACGCGATCGCGGGTCTGCGTCGTCATGCCGCTTTCGGGGTCGAGCAGGATCTCGGCCTCGGGCTCAAGCCCTTCGAGCAGACGCGCGACGAGATCGGGCTCGTCACCGCCGTCTACCGCGAAGGCCGTCCGGTCGCCACCCTGCGCTTCGTGCCCACCGGGCACGGCCTCACGGGCGCCGAGCGCCTGCTGGAGAAGATGCCCTTCGATGCCGCCATCCTCGGCGACGGCAGCTGGGAAGTGGGCCGCGTGATCATGGCGCCGGAGGACCGCCACCCGGACCTGCTGCTCGAATGCCTGTCGGTCACGCTGGAAGAACTGATGCAGCGCGGCGACGTGCGCCACTTCCACGCCACCACCACTCTCGCGATGGCGCGCCTGTGGCGCCGCGTCGGCATGCGCACCCTGGTCACCGCCACCGGCGCCAGCGGCACGCGCTACGCCCTCGTGCACGGCCGCGTCGAAGACGTGGCGCGCGCCCTCCACCTGCCCGTGCCGCTGCCCGAGGCGCAGCCCGGCGAGCCGCCGTCCACCGGCGTGGCACACGGCGATTCCGCGGTGCCGCTGCGCACGACCCTGGCCGACGTGATCGGCGCCTGAGGCAGGGACGGTGGCCAGGCCATGCACGATACACAACGCGGCGCAGCCGCGGAGGAGGGAACCATGGACCGTCTGAAGCGCTTCGTCCGCGAACTGGCGCGCTCCTACCGCTTCCACCACGAAACCAACTCGTCCCTGCTCGACTGGATCGGCGTGGTGGGCGTGATCGCCTTTTCCGCCCTCTACCTCGTGCGCTTCACCGGCAAGCTGCCGCCCCGGTGGGACGACGTCTGGTTCCGCGTGCCCGCCATCGCCACCTGCCTGCTGCTCGCCCTGCGGCGCTGGTGGCCGCAGCCGCTGGCCCGCTTCTACCTGCCCTACTCCTACGCCACCGTCTTCTACTGCCTGGCGTTCTTCATGCCGCTGTCGCTGCTGCAGAACCAGGGCGCGCCGAACACGGTGGTCAACATGATGCTGGGCGCCATGCTCGTCATCCTGCTGACGGACTGGCGCAACACGCTGCTGATGATCCTGGGCGGCTACGGAGCCAGTACGGCCTACTTCCTGGCCACCCGGCCCGCTTCCGAATTCCCGCTCGAATTCCTCTATTGGTGGGTTCCGCTGTGCCTGATCCTGGTGGCCGGCGGCAGCATCTCGAAATACGTCGAGCGGCGCGCCGAGCTCGAACGCCTGCGCCGCCTGTATTCGGGGCTGGCCGGCTCCATCGCCCACGAGGTGCGCAATCCGCTGGCGCAGGTGCAGCACTCGATGCGCACGGCGCAGTCGCTGCTGCCCCGCGGCGCCGCCGACGTCGTGACGGTGCCGCGCCACCAGCTCGATGCCATCGCGCGCGAGCTGGCGCAGGGCACGAACGCGGCCCACCGCGGGCTGCAGGCGATCACGCTGACGCTGCAGCAGGTGAACGGCAAGACCCTGGACAGCAGCACCTTCACGCTGCTGTCCGCCGCCATGTGCGTGCAGAAGGCGGTGCAGGAATACGCGTACGAGAGCGTGGAGCAGCGCGCGCGCGTCGAGGTGCAGGTCGCGGGCGACTTCACCTTCCGCGGCGAGGAGACGGCCTGCGTGCTGATCCTCTTCAACCTGCTGAAGAACGCGCTGTACTACCTGCCGCTGCACCCGGACGCGAGCATCACCATCTCGGTGGAAGCCGCGCCGGTGCACCGCATCGTGGTGCGCGACACCGGCCCCGGCATCGCGCCGCACCGCCTGCCCGAGCTGTTCGAGGAATTCCATTCCTTCGGCAAGAGCGAGGGCACGGGGCTGGGCCTCGCGTTCTGCCGCCGCGCCATGCGCGCCTTCGGCGGCGACATCGCCTGCGAATCCGAGCTCGGGCGCTTCACGGAATTCACCCTCACCTTCCCCGAAACGGCCCAGGGCGCGCAGCTGCACCTGCCAACACCGGAAGCCGCCCCGCCGTCGGCGCCGGTCAGCTTCGGCGGCCGCACGGTGCTGGTGGTGGACGACAGCGCCTTCAACCGCGCGATCGTCAAGGCGCGCCTGCGCGAGCTGGATCTGCGGGTGATCGAAGCCCGTCACGGCCAGGAGGCGCTGCGCATCATCGACGAGGGCGCGCAGCCGGCCGCGATCCTGATGGACATGGAGATGCCCGGCATCAGCGGCATCGAGGCCACCCGGTCCCTCCGCGAGCGGCCGGCACCGGTGAATTCCATCCCGGTGCTGGCGCTGAGCGCGAACGACCTGCCTTCGTGGCGCGAGGGCGCGCTGGCCGTGGGCATGAACGGCTATCTCACCAAGCCGATCCAGCCGGAGATCCTGAGCGCGGAGCTGGCCCGGGTGCTGAACCTGGACACGGCGCCGGCGCCCGAGCCGGAGCCGCAACGAGAAGCGGAGCCGGCGGCGCGGTAGGGGAGGTTTAGACCTCCAGCCACTCCTTGCGCACGTAGGCGTCGGCGCGCAGGGTTTCGGGCGTGCCCTGGAACACGATGGAGCCATGGCCCATCACCAGGGCACGGTCGGAGATCGACAGCGCGATGGTGAGCTTCTGCTCGATCAGCAGCACCGAGACGCCGCGCGCCTTGAGCGCCTTCAGGTACTCGGCCACCAGCTCCACGATCTTGGGCGCCAGGCCCTCGGTGGGCTCGTCGATGATGATCAGGTCCGGGTCGCCCATCAGGGTGCGGCACAGCGTCAGCATCTGCTGCTCGCCGCCCGAGAGCACGCCGGCCTCGGTGTGCTGCCGCTCCTTCAGGCGCGGGAACATGCCGTACATGTCGTCGAAGCTCCAGCGGCCCTTCTGGCGCGCGCTCTTCTGCCCCAGCATCAGGTTCTGGTGCACCGTGAGCCGGGGAAAGATGTCGCGGTTCTCGGGCACGTAGCCGATGCCCAGGTGGGCGATCTCGTAGGGCTTGCGGCCCACCAGGGGCTGCCCCTTCCAGACCACCTCGCCGGTGCACTCCACCATGCCCATGATCGCCTTGCCGGTGGTGGAACGCCCCGAGCCGTTGCGACCGAGCAGCGCGACGATCTCGCCCTCGCCCACCTCGAAGTGCACCCCGTGCAGCACGTGGCTCTTGCCGTAGAAGGCGTGCAGGTTGCGCACGGAGAGCATCAGTGCCCCCCCTCTTGCTGCGCGGCGATCACCGAGCCGAGGTAGGCCTCCTGCACGCGCTGGTTGGCCCGGACGTTCTCGGGTGTGTCGTAGGCGATGATCTCGCCGTACACCACCACGGCGATCTTGTCGGCCAGGCCGAACACCACGCCCATGTCGTGCTCCACGGTCAGCAGGGTCTTGCCCGCCGTCGCCTCCTTGATCAGGTCGATGAAGCGCCGGGTCTCGGCGCGGCTCATGCCCGCGGTGGGTTCGTCCAGCAGGATCACGTTGGCGCCGCCGGCGATCGTGATGCCCACCTCCAGTGCGCGCTGCTCCGCGTAGGTGAGGTTCGTCGCCAGCACGTCGCGCTTCTTGTGCAGGCGGATCATCTCCAGCAACTGCTCGGCGCGCTCGTTGGCGTCGTCCAGGTCGGCCAGGAACTTCAGGAAGGTGTACTTGTAGCCCAGGCTCCACAGCACGCCGCAGCGCAGGTTCTCGAACACCGAGAGCTTGGGGAAGATGTTGGTGATCTGGAAGCTGCGCGAGAGCCCCAGGCGGTTGATCTCGAACGGCTTGCGGCCGTCGATGCGGTGGCCGTTGAGCAGCACCTCGCCGCTGGTGGGCGCGAAGCGGCCCGAGATCAGGTTGAACAGCGTCGACTTGCCGGCGCCGTTGGGGCCGATCACCGCGACGCGCTCGCCCTGCGCCACCCGCAGGCTGCAGCCGCGGATGATCTCGGTGCGGCCGAAGCTCTTGCGGACGTCCTTGAGTTCCAGTGCGACGGTGCCGCTCACAGGGCTTCCCTTCTCTTCACTTCCTTCTCGATGAATTCCTGGATCTCGCCCCACTGCCGCACGTAGTGGCGGCGCACCAGCTCGAACATCGCCACCCCGGTGAGCAGCACGAACAGCGCTCCGAACCAGCTGTCGGCGCCCTTGGCGTCGAGCGTCGCGCCCAGGAACTGCAGCTTCGGCCCCAGGGCCGCATTGAGCTGCAGGTGGTAGACCATCTCGATCATCGCCGCCGCGCCCAGCAGCGCCACCAGGGCCGTGAAGGCCAGCCCGAGGTAGCTGACCCACAGCTCCTTCAGCCGCCCGAACGCCGCGACGCGCACGTTCATCATGATCAGGCTCGCGATGCCGCCCGGCGCGTACATCACCATGAACAGGAACACCAGCCCCAGGTACAGCAGCCAGGCCTTGGTCAGCTCCGACAGCAGCACGCCGGCCAGCACCAGCAGCACGCCGCCGATGATGGGACCGAAGAAGAAGGTGGCCCCGCCGAGGAAGGTGAAGAGCAGGTAGGCGCCCGAGCGCGGCGCGCTCACCACCTCGCTGGTGACGATCTCGAAGTTCAGCGCCGCGAGGCCGCCCGAGATGCCGGCGAAGAAGGCGGAGATCATGAAGGCGAAGTAGCGCACCTTCTGCGTGTCGTAGCCCACGAACTCCACCCGCTCGGGGTTGTCGCGCACGGCGTTGAGCATGCGCCCGAGCGGCGTGCGCGTGAAGGCGTACATGGCCGCGGTGCAGACGAAGGTGTAGACCGCGATCAGGTAATAGAGCTGGATCTGCGGCCCGAAGGTGATGCCCAGGGGCTTGGGCCCGGCCACGCGGTTGCTGGAGATGCCGCCCTCGCCGCCGAAGAACTCGGGGAACATCAGCGCCGAGGCCCACACCAGCTCGCCGATGCCCAGCGTGATCATGGCGAAGGGCGTCGCCGCCTTCTTGGTGGTGACGTAGCCGAACAGCATCGCGAACACCAGCGCCGCCAGCCCGCCCACCACCGGCACCAGGCTCACCGGGATGGGCCAGCCGCCCTTGGCCACCAGGTTCAGCGTGTGGATCGCGAGGAACGAGCCCATGCCCGAATACACCGCATGGCCGAAACTGAGCATGCCGCCCTGCCCCAGCAGCATGTTGTACGAGAGGCAGACGATGATCGCGATCCCCATCTGCGACAGCATGGTGTGCGCGAGGCTGCTGGTGAAGACCAGCGGCGCCACCAGCAGCAGCAGCGCGTAGCCGCCCCAGATCACCCAGCGCGCCACGTTGTAGGGCCTGAACTCGTAGTAATCCTTGCTGCGGGCCATCATCCCTCCCGCGTCCCGAGCAGGCCCTTCGGGCGGAAGATCAGGATCAGCACCAGGAACACGTAGGGCAGGATCGGTGCGATCTGCGAGATCTTCAGCTTCCACAGCGCGTAGCCGAAGGTCTGGGGCGTCACCGTCCAGCCCCCGGCCTGCAGCGCGCCCATCAGCGAGGCGTCGATGCCGACGGCGAAGGTCTGGATGATCCCGATCAGAAGCGAGGCGACGAAGGCGCCGGCCAGCGAGCCCATGCCGCCCACGACCACCACGACGAAGATCACCGAGCCGACGGTGGCCGCCATGCCGGGCTCGGTGACGAAGGCGTTGCCGCCGATCACGCCCGCCAGCGCCGCCAGCGCGCAGCCGCCGCCGAACACCAGCATGAACACGCGCGGCACGTTGTGACCGAGCGCCTCCACCGTGTCGGCGTGCGTCAGCGCCGCCTGGATCACCAGCCCGATGCGGGTGCGCGTGAGCAGCAGCCAGATCGCCACCAGCATCAGCACCGCCACCACCATCATGAAGCCGCGGTACAGCGGGAACTGCGTGCCGTAGAGGGTGAACAGCGGCCCGGACAGCAGCGCCGGCACCCGGTAGTCCACCGAGCTCGTACCCCACACCAGCTGCACCATCTCCAGCACGATGAAGGACAGGCCGAAGGTGATCAGCAGTTCCGGCACGTGGCCGTACTTGTGCACCCGGCGCAGCGCGTACTTCTCGAACAGCGCCCCGAGCACGCCCACCAGCACCGGCGCCAGCAAGAGCGCGGGGAAGTAGCCCACGAACTGCGTGAGCGTGTAGGCGAAATAGGCGCCCAGCATGTAGAAGCTGGCGTGGGCGAAATTGAGCACGCCCATCATGCTGAAGATCAGCGTGAGCCCGGAGCTGAGCATGAACAGCAGCAGGCCGTAGCTGATGCCGTTCAGCAGCGAGATGGTGAAGAACTCCATTCGCGCGGTTTTCGTGGTCTCGTTGTCGAGGCCGCATTCTGCCGGCTGCGGCACCCAAAAAAAAGCCGGGACGTCAAGGTCCCGGCTCGCTTTCCGCGCGGGGGTCAGCCCGCCGCCGGCCGCTTCATCTGGCAGCTGGTGGGGGTGGACGACACGTACGGGTCCATCTGCTTGATCGGCACGAAGGTGTAGCCCGTGTTCTCCACGCTGTACTCGCCCTTCTTCGCCTTCTGCCACTTGGTGATGAACATCGACTGCTGCAGCTGGTGGTCGGACGCGCGCATGGTCACGTCGCCGGCGAAGCTCTTGACCGACAGGCCTTCCATCGCCTTGGCCACCTGCACCGGGTTGGTGGACTTCGCCTTGGCCATGGCCGCCGACAGCAGGTTGATGCCGTTGTAGGTGGCGTAGGTGTAGTAGTCGTCCTTGAACTTCTTGTTGAACTCCTGCCCGAACTGGCCCAGCTCGCCGGTGTGGTTGGCATGCCCGTAGGCCACCACGTAGACCTCGCTGTCGCCGCCGGCGGCCAGCGCCGTGGGCGTGCCGGTCACGCCGGCGTAGTAGGTGTACATGGGGATCTTGAGGCCGGCGTCGTTGAGCGCCTTCACCAGCAGCGTCAGGTCCTGCCCCCAGTTGCCGGTGACGATGGTGTCGGCGCCGGCCTGCTTGATCTTGGCCACGTAGGGCGCGAAGTCCTTCACCTGGCCGATCGGGTGCAGGTCCTCGCCGACGATCTGCACGTCGGGACGCTTGCGCGCGATCGCGTCCTTGAAGAACTTGGCGACCTGGTGGCCGTGCGAGTAGTTCTGGTTCAGCAGGAAGACCTTCTTGACCTTGGGCTGCTCCTTCATGAAGGAGGTCAGCGCCTCCATCTTCATGGAGGTGTCGGCGTCGAGGCGGAAGTGCCAGAAGTCGCACTTCTCGTTGGTCAGCGCCGGGTCGACCGCGGCGTAATTGAGGTAGACGAGTTCCTTGCCGGGATTGCGCTCGTTGTGCTTCGCGACGGCTTCCAGGATGGCGGTCGCGGCGCCCGAGCCGTTGCCCTGCGTCACGTAGCGGAAGCCCTGGTCGATGGCGGCCTTGAGGGTGTTGAGGCTTTCCTGCGGCGAGCCCTTGTTGTCGAAGCCGACCACCTCGAACTTGACGCCCGCGGGGTTCCTGGCGGAGAGCTTCTCGGCGGCGAACTGCCAGCTCTTGAGCTGGTTCTGGCCCACGTTGGCGAACGGACCCGACAGCGGATCCATGAAGGCGATGCGCACGGTCTCGCCCTTCTGCGCGAAAGCGGCGCCGGCAGCCAGCGCGATGGCGGTCGCGGCGATCGCCTGGAAGGTGGTCCTCATAGCCTGCTCCTTTGGTTGTAGGCAACAACCTTGGGAGCGTACATTTCGGGGCCGACCGCCACGGTCAGGGAATGCCCGTAAAGGGCAGCATTGAATGGCGTCGCGGTGACAGAGTTCGCTGGACGGAGTCGCGTGAGCGACTCCGTGGCGCCTCACGCCGTCGGCAGCTTGTAGTCCTTCAGCTGCTCCCGCAGGCGCGTCTTCAGCATCTTGCCGGTGGCGCCGAGCGGGATGGAATCGACGAACACGACGTCGTCGGGCACCTGCCACTTGGCGATCTTGCCCTCGTAGAACTTCAGCAGCTCCTCGCGCGTCACCTCCGCGCCGGGCTTCTTCACCACCGCCACGACCGGGCGCTCGTCCCACTTCGGGTGGCGCATGCCCACGCAGGCGGCCATCTGCACCGCCGGGTGCGCCATCGCGATGTTCTCGATGTCGATCGAGCTGATCCACTCGCCGCCGGACTTGATCACGTCCTTGCTGCGGTCGGTGATCTGCATGTAGCCGTCGGGGTCGATGGTGGCCACGTCACCGGTGGGGAACCAGCCGTTCACCAGCGGGTCGCCGCCCTCGCCCTTGAAGTACTCGCGCACGACCCACGGGCCCTTCACGTACAGGTCGCCGAAGGTCTTGCCGTCCCAGGGCAGCTCCTCGCCGCTGTCGCCGACGATCTTCATGTCGACGCCGTAGATCGCGCGGCCCTGCTTCAGGCGGATCTGCATCTGCTCCTCGGGCGACTGCGTGAGGTGCTTGTTCTTCAGCGTGCACAGGGTGCCGAGCGGGCTCATCTCCGTCATGCCCCAGGCGTGCAGCACTTCCACGCCGTAGTCCTCGCGGAAGGCGTGGATCATGGCGGGCGGGCAGGCCGAGCCGCCGATCACCGTGCGCTTGAGCGACGAGAAGCGCAGCCCATTGGGCTTCATGTGGCCCAGGAGCATCTGCCAGACCGTCGGCACGCCGGCGGCATACGTCACCTGCTCCGCCTCGATCAGCTCGTACACCGACTTGCCGTCCAGCGCCGGGCCGGGGAACACCACCTTGCAGCCCGTGAGCGCGGCCGAATACGGGATGCCCCACGCGTTGACGTGGAACATCGGCACCACCGGCAGCACCGCGTCGCGCGCCGACAGGCCCATCACGTCCGGCAGCGCCGCCGCATAGGCGTGCAGGATGGTGGAGCGGTGCGAGTACAGGGCCGCCTTGGGATGGCCCGTGGTGCCGCTCGTGTAGCACATGCTCGAGGCCGAGTTCTCGTCGAACGTGGGCCATTCGTACTGCGCCGGCTGCGCCCCGATCCAGGCCTCGTAGCTCACGAGGTTGGGGATGCCGGTGTCGGCCGGCAGCTTGTCGGCCTCGCACAGGGCGACGTACTGCTTGATCGTCGTGCACCTGGCGTGGATCGCCTGCACCAGCGGCAGGAAGGTGGTGTCGAAGCACAGCACCTGGTCCTCGGCGTGGTTGGCGATCCAGGCGATCTGCTCCGGGTGCAGGCGCGGGTTGATGGTGTGCAGCACCCGGCCCGAGCCGCTGACGCCGAAGTACAGCTCCAGGTGGCGGTAGCCGTTCCAGGCCAGCGTGGCCACGCGGTCGGAGAACTGCAGCTTCATCGCGTCGAGCGCGTTGGCCACCTGGCGCGAGCGCCGGGCGACGTCGCGCCACTGGTAGCGGTGGATGTCGCCCTCCACCCGGCGCGACACGATCTCGCCGTCGCCGTGGTGGCGCTCGGCATGCGCGATCAGACCCGAAATGAGCAGGGGTTGGTTCTGCATCAGTCCCAGCATGCGTGTTCTCCTCGGTAATTCTTCCGAGGCCGCATGCTACCCGCAGCGCGACAGGTGTCGTGTCGCGCAGGGGCCGGGAAAACGCTTAGTTCGGGGTATGGGGCTGGAAGAACAGCGTCACCGCGGCGCCTTCGCCGAGCGTGGAGCTCACGTCGATGGAGCCGTTGATGGTCTGCATCACGCGCTGGCAGAACATGAGGCCCATGCCGCTGCCGCCGGTGGCGCCGCGGGTGGTGACCGGCTCGCGCGTGAGCTTGGCGAGCACCTCCGGCGGGATGCCGGGGCCGTTGTCGCGCACCCGGATCCAGCAGCGCTTGCCGGCCGGCGCCGTGCTGTCGCAGTCCACCTCCAGCCGGAGGTGGCGGTCCTCGCGGCCGCGCAGCGCGATCAGCGCGTTCTTGGTCAGCGTGCACAGCACGAGGTACAGCAGGTCGCGCCGCCCGGGCAGGCGGAAGTCGTGCCGCACGTCCATGGTGACGATGCCGCGCTCGTTCTCCTCGAACGGGAATTCGTCCAGCAGCGCCTCGACGAGGCTGCTGGCGCTGATCGACTGCGGCGTCGCATCCGGGTACGCGTCGCGCGCCGATTGAACGAAAGTCGAGACCAGCGACTGGCAGTAGAGGGCCCGCCGCTCGGCCCGCTCCAGGGCCGTCACGAGCTCGCCGGGATGGTCTTCCGAGAAGCGGGCGACGCCCGGCTCTCTGCCCTCTTCCGCCGGGAGGTGGCGCGCCGCCACCGAAGCGACGTAGCCGCGCACGGTGGCCAGCGGGGTGTTCAGTTCGTGGGCGAGGAAGCCGAGCGCCTCGCGCAGGGCCGCCACCCGGCCCTCGTTGACGACGCGCTCCAGGGCCTGGGTGCGATACAGCTGCAGCGCCTCGCGCAGGGCCTCGCGGGTGGCTTCGCCGTCCAGGGGTTTTTCGAGGATGCGCAGCACCTTGCCCTGGTTGACGGCGGCGATCGCCACGTCCTTCTCGGCGTAGGCGGTGGCCAGCAGGCGGATCACGTGCCGGTACTCGCGCTGCACCGCCCGCAGCAGCTTCATGCCGTCGCGCTCGGGCATCCGGTAGTCGGTGACGAGGACGCCGAATTCCTGGCTGCGCTCGCGCAGGATGTTCAGGGCTTCGTCCGCCCCGCCCGCCACCTGGACGCGGAACTCGTCGCCGAACTCGCGGGCGAACCACTTGCGCGACGTCGGCTCGTCGTCGACGAACAGCACCGCCGGCGCCTCGCCGGCGAAATCGGAAACCTGCATACGATCCTCGGGGGCGCGCGCGGCGCCTCGCGTCATGCGGCGCCGGAGCGCGCCTGCCCGGCAGAGTATGCCTTGAGCGCTTCCTCCGTGCGCGCCGCCAGCTGCTGCAGCTGCGGCAGCCAGTCGGCCGCGGCCGGCCACTGGCCGTGCTCCAGCAGCGGCACATAGATCTTGCGCACCTGCTGGTAGAGCGCCTGGGCGCCGGCCTCGCCGCTCATCCCGAGCAGCGAATGCAGCGCGGCCTGCGCGCCCTGCTGGTCGCAGCGCGCGGCGGCCTCCTCGAGGTTGCCGAGCAGGCGGCGCAGTTCGGGCAGGTAGTCGTGCACGACTTCCTCCAGCATGCCGACGCGCTGGTAGCTTTGCAGGCGCTGCACGTTCAGCAGCGCTTCGGGAACGACCGTGGTGGCCAGGGCCGGAGCGGCCGGCTGGATGCGCTGCATCCGCGCAGCACCGCCCGTGATGAAGCGGGTAAGGGTTTCGTACAACAGGGTCGTCTCCAGGGGCTCGCCAAGCAAGCCATCGATGCCGGCGGCCCGGGCCGCTTCGGCGCATGCATTCGGATCCGCAGCCAGCCCCAGCAGGGGAATGGCGGCCCACTCGTCGTTGCCGGCGCGCACGGCGCGGGCGCTTTCCAGCGCCTCGGGCGCGTCGAGCGCCAGGATGGCGGCGTCGAGCCGGCCGGCGGCGCGCAGCTGCCCCGGCAGCGCCGCGCCCGGGCGGGCGTGGAGCACCTCCGCACCGGCCTGGCGCAGCGGTTCTGCGAGCGAGGCGGCGGGGGTGGCGAGCAGGATGCGACGGCCGGCGAGCGGCGCGGGCACGTGGCGTGACGTGCCGGTGGGATGGTTCATGAGGTGCTGGAGGACGGCGCGCAGCGGACGGTGCGTCCCGCGACTGCCGATCCATTGGGCCAGGCCCCACTTTAGCGCCTGCGCGCCCATCACCGGCCTCGTGGGGTGATACGGCGTGCGGCTCGGTGGGAGCCGGAGGCGCGCCTTCGGCGCAACCCCGAAATTCGTCTCATTCTTCGATCCCTCCCTCTCCTGCGGCTCCTGAGGAGCTCGTGCGGCTCATTCTCTCCGAGCGGTTCCCTGTCGCGCTAAGTCTTTCCCCTAGGCTCCCTGGGCGATGGCGCAGGAAGGAAAATGCTGCCATGAAAGACGACGAATTCCCGATCCGCAAGAGCGAGTCCGAGTGGAAGGCGATCCTGGCGGCCAAGGGCGCGGAGCCCGGCGCCTTCCAGGTCACGCGCCACGCCGCCACCGAGCGGCCCTTCAGCGGGAAGTACGAACGCGTGTGGGCCGATGGCAGCTACCACTGCATCTGCTGCGGGGCCAGGCTGTTCGATTCCGGCACCAAGTTCGATGCCGGCTGCGGCTGGCCCAGCTTTTCGCAGGCGGTGCCGGGGGCGATCAAGGAAATCCGCGACACGAGCCACGGCATGGTCCGCACCGAAACGGTCTGTGCACAATGTGGGGCCCACCTGGGGCACGTCTTCCCCGACGGCCCCGCCCCCACCCACCTGCGCTACTGCATGAACTCCGCCTCGCTGGACTTCCAGCCGCAAGAGAAGAAAGCCTGAATGAAACTGTTCCTCGACTTCTTCCCGATCGTCCTGTTCTTCGCGGCCTTCAAGCTGTGGGGCATCTACGTGGCGACGGGGGTCGCGATCGCCGCCACGATCGCGCAGATCGCGTGGCTGAAGTATTCGCACGGCAAGGTGGAGCCGATGCAGTGGCTGAGCCTGGGCATCATCGTGGTGTTCGGCGGCGCGACCATCCTGGCCCACGACGAGACCTTCATCAAGTGGAAGCCCACCGTCCTCTACTGGCTGATGGGCGGCGCGCTGGCAGGGGGCATGCTGTTCTTCCGCAAGAACCTGCTGAAGTCGCTGATGTCCTCCCAGCTCGAACTGCCGGAGGCCGCCTGGCGCGGCATGAACTGGAGCTGGGTCGCCTTCTTCGCCGTGATGGGCGTGCTGAACCTCTGGGTGGCCTACCACTTCGACACCAACGCCTGGGTCAACTTCAAGCTGTTCGGCGGCCTGGGGCTGATGGCGCTGTTCGTGATCGGGCAGGCGCTGTACCTCAGCCGCTACATGAAGGACGGCAAGCAGGCCGAGGCCGGAGCGCGCGATTCGTGAATTCTGTCGGTACCGGGATCACCGCGCAGGCGCTGGAAGCCTGCCTGAGGGAACGACTGGCCGCCGGGCCCGTCGAAGTGCTGGACGAGAGCGCGGCGCACCTGGGCCACGCGGGCCAGGACGGGACCGGGGTCGGCACCCATTTCCGGGTGCGCATCGCCTCGCCGATGTTCGCCGGCAAGGGCAAGGTGGCCTGCCATCGGCTTGTGTATGATGCCCTGCGCGACTATATCCAACGCGAGCGGGGCATCCACGCGCTGGCCATCGAACTGCTCTGAAACCGTATCTTTCCCGAGGGGAAATTCCATGAAGAAAGTGTTCCTGACCGCGGTCGCCGCGGCCACCATCGGCATCGCCCTGCCCGCCGCGGCGCAGAACGTCGCCATCGTCAACGGCAAGCCGGTTCCCAAGGAACGCGTCGAGATGCTGCAGCAGCAGCTGGCCAAGGCCGGCCGCCAGGTCAGCCCCGAGATGCAGGGCCAGCTGAAGGACGAGGTCATCACCCGCGAGATCTTCATGCAGGAAGCGCAGAAGCGCGGCCTCGACGCCAGCGACGACTACAAGGCGCAGCTCGAACTGGCGCGCCAGACCATCCTGATCCGCGAGCTGTTCGCCGACTACCAGAAGAAGAACCCGGTGACCGACGCCGAGGTGAAGGCCGAATACGACAAGTTCGTGGCGGCCAACGGCGGCAAGGAATACAAGACGCGCCACATCCTGGTGGAGAAGGAAGACGAGGCCAAGAAGATCGTCGCCGACCTGAAGAAGGGCGCGAAGTTCGAGGAGCTGGCCAAGAAGCTGTCCAAGGACCCCGGCTCCGGCCAGAACGGCGGCGACCTCGACTGGGCCAACCCCGCCAGCTACGTGCCGGAGTTCGCCGAGGCGATGATCAAGCTGAAGAAGGGCGAGACCAGCCCGGCGCCGGTGAAGTCGCAGTTCGGCTGGCACGTGATCCGCGTCGACGACATCCGCGACGCGCAGCTGCCCAAGTTCGACGACGTCAAGCCGCAGATCGCGCAGCAGCTGCAGCAGCAGAAGCTGGCGCAGTTCCAGGAAAACCTGCGCAAGTCGGCGAAGGTCGAATAAGCGGCGCGCCCGCGATCAACGGCACCCCCGCGCAGGCGGGGGCCCAGGAAAAAGCGGCCCGCGGGCCGCTTTTTCCTGTCCGCGGCTCAGGCCACCAGCGCCGCCTGCGCATTGCGCGGCAGGACCAGCCGGAAGGTGGTGCGGCCCTCGGCCGAATCCACCTCGAGCCCGCCGCCATGGGCGATGGCGATCGCCTTGGCGATGAAGAGGCCCAGGCCCAGCCCCTCGCCGCGGCCGCCATGGTGGCGGCCGGAGCGGAAGGGCTCGAAGATGCGCGGCAGGACTTCGCCCGGGATCGTGCCTTCGTTGTGCACCTCGATGGCCACGCGGTGCGCGTCGCCGGTCAGGCGCAGGCGCACCGGCGAGCCGGGCTTGCCGTGCTGGACGGCGTTGGAGGCGAGGTTGGAGATCGCCTGCAGGATGCGGTGCTCGTCCCAGGCGCCGTTGCCGTCGGCTTCGCAGTCGAAGGTGATCTGCCGGTCGGAGGCGATGGAGCGCACCTCCTCGATGATGTGCTGGCACATCGCGCGCAGGTCCGTCGGCCGGGGCTCCACGCCGATGCCGGTGCCCTCGCGCTCGCGCGAGAGGTCGAGCAGGTCGCCGACGATGTTCTCGATGCGCTTCACGCCGCGCGTCACCACCTGCGCCTGCTTCTTCACCGCCGCGGAGGCGTCGGGAATCATCTGCAGCGCGTGGCCGGCGAGCTGGATCGCCCCCAGCGGATCGCGGATGTCATGGCTCACGATCGCGAGGATCCACTTCTCGAAGTCGCGCGCCAG
>NZ_DASSVG010000088.1:0-13497 GCF_035706265.1 Ramlibacter sp.
GAACGTGAGCAGCAGGAGCGTCAGCACCAGCACGGCGAAGGTGGAGAGCGAGATCCACCAGGCGTCGATGTTGTTCTTGCCCTGGCTGAGAAGCTCGCCCAGCGAGGGCGTGCCGGGTGGCACGCCCAGGCCCAGGAAGTCCAGCGAGGTCAATGCCAGGATGGCCGCGCTCATGCGGAAAGGCAGGAAGGTGATGACGGGCGTCATGCTGTTCGGCAGGATGTGCTTCCACATGATCCGGCCGTTGGCCACCCCCAGCGCCTTGGCCGCCCGCACGTAGTCCATCTGCCGGTTGCGCAGGAACTCCGCCCGCACGTACTGCGACAGCCCGGTCCATCCGAACAGCGACAGCAGGATCAGCAGCAGCGCCACGCTGGGCGAGAAGATCGCGCTGAAGATGATCAGCAGGTACAGCTCCGGCATCGACTCCCAGATCTCGATGAAGCGCTGGAACGCCAGGTCGGTCTTGCCGGCGAAGAAGCCCTGGATCGCGCCGCTGATCACGCCCAGCACCACGCCGATGAAGGTGAGCGCCAGGCCGAACAGCACGCTCAGGCGGAAGCCGTAAATGAGCTGCGCCAGCATGTCGCGCCCGCGATCGTCGGTGCCCAGCAGGTTCTCGCGCGTCGGCTTGGAAGGATTCGGCTCCTTGGCGAAGTAGTTGATCGTCTTGGGCCCGTAGGGATTGGGCGCGTAGACGGCGAAGTTGTCGCCCTTGTGCAGCTGCTCGCGGATGAAGGGATCGAGGTAGTCGGTCTCGGTGAGGAAGTCGCCGCCGAAGGTGGTCTCCGGGTAGCTGTTCACCATCGGGAAGTAGTAGTCGCCGTTGTAGCGCACCAGGATCGGCCGGTCATTGGAGAGCACCTCGGCGAACAGGCTCAGGATCACCAGCACCAGGAAGATCACCAGGCTGACGAAGCCCAGGCGGTTCTTGCGGAAGCGCCGCCAGGCGCGCCGCGCCGGCGAGACGTGCACCCACAGGGCGGGCGGCGTGAGGTTGGCCGAGCCCGCGCCGGCCGTCTGGCCGGCGGCCGTGGGATCGGCCAGCAGGTTCGGGCTAGTCGAACTTGACACGGGGGTCGACCCAGACGTACATGAGGTCGCTGAGCAGCTTGGTCAGCAGCCCCAGCACGGTGAACAGGTACAGCGTGCCCAGCACCACGGGATAGTCGCGGCGGATCACGCTCTCGTAGCTCAGGAGGCCGAGGCCGTCGAGCGAGAACAGGGTCTCGATCAGCAGCGAGCCGGTGAAGAAGGCGCCCAGGAAGGCCGCCGGGAAGCCGGCGATGATCGGCATCAGGGCGTTGCGGAACACGTGCTTCCACAGCACCCGGCGCTCGTCCAGCCCCTTGGCGCGCGCGGTCAGCACGTATTGCTTGCGGATCTCCTCCAGGAAGGAGTTCTTGGTCAGCATGGTCGTCACCGCGAAGCTGCCGACCACCATGGCCGTGACCGGCAGCGTGATGTGCCACAGGTAGTCGACGATGCGGGCGGGCCAGCTCAATTCCTCCCAGTTGCCCGAGGTCAGGCCGCGCAAGGGGAACCATCCGAGCTGGCCGCCGAAGATCACCAGCAGCGCCACCCCCAGCACGAAGCCGGGGATCGCATACCCGATCAGCACGACCAGCGTCGTCACCAGGTCGAAGCGCGAGCCGGCCCGCACCGCCTTGGCCACCCCCAGGGGCACCGCGATGAGGTAGCTGATGAAGAAGGTCCACAGACCCAGGCTGATGGAGACGGGCAGCTTCTCCTTGATCAGCGTGGAGACGTCCTTGTTCTGGAAGAAGCTCTTGCCCAGGTCGAAGCGCGCGTACTGCCCCAGCATCTGGAAGAAGCGCTCGTGGGCCGGCTTGTCGAACCCGTAGAGCGCCTTGATCTGCTCGATGCGCTTGGGGTCCACCCCCTGGCCGCCGCGGTAGCTGAAGGCGCCGCCGCCCTCGCCCCCGCCGCCGCCCACGTTGGCGCGCGATTCGGCCAGGTACTGCTCCACCGGACCGCCCGGCACGAACTGCGTCACGACGAAGGTGACCAGCAGCACGCCGAACAGCGTGGGCAGCATCAGCAGCAGGCGCTTGAGGATGTACGAGGCCATGGCGGGTCAGGTCGCTTTCACATGTTCGCCTGTTGCGGCTTGGCCCACCAGGTGTCGATGGCCCAGCCCTCGCCCTGCGAGTACGGCGGCATCGGCAGCATCGGCTGCAGCCGCCAGGCGTTGTAGACGATGCGGTGGGTGGGCGCCGTCCACTGCGGGATCAGGATGTGCGAGTGCATGATCACGCGCTCCAGCGCGCGGCACGCCGGCAGCATCTGCGCCTTGGTCTCGGCGCTGGTCATCCTGCGCAGCAGGTCGTCGACGGCGGGGCTCTTGATGCCGGTGAGGTTGCCCGAATCCTCGATGTCGGCCGACTTGCTGCCGAACAGGTCGACGTATTCCTGGCCGGGTGTGGCGGTGCCCGGATAGGCGAGCGAGATGATCTCGAATTCCTTGCGCTGGAAGCGCTGCTGGTACAGCGCGAAATCCACGGTGCGGAAGTTCAGCGTGATCCCCAGCTTCTCCAGGTTGCGCATCCAGGGCGTGACCGTGCGGGCGCCGCCTTCCTGGCTGTCCAGGTATTCCAGCACCAGGGGCTCGCCCTTGTCGTTGCGCAGCGCGCCGTCGCGCACGTGCCAGCCGGCCTGCTTCAGCAACTCGCGCGCATGCCGCAGGTTGTCGCGCAGCGAGTGCGGCGGGTCCGTGCGCGGGGCGACGTAGGCCGGGCCGAAGACGGCGTCGGGCACCTTGCCGCGCCAGGGCTCCAGCAGCGCCAGTTCCTCCTTCGACGGCAGGCCGGAGGACTTGCATTCGGTGTTGCCGAACAGGCCCTGCACCCGCTGGTAGGAGTTGTAGAACAGCTGCCGGTTCATGTACTCGTAGTCCACCGCCAGCCCCAGCGCCTCGCGCACCCGCACGTCCTGCAGCTTGGGCAGGCGGGTATTGAGCACGTAGCTCTGGAAACCGGAAGGCAGCTGGTGCCGGAACTCCGCCTTCACCAGTTCGCCGGTGTTGAAGCGCCGGCCGTTCACGCGCCGCGCCCAGTCGCCGGCGGAGAAGAAGCGCATCAAATCGAACTCGCCGGCCTTCAGCGCCTCCAGCCGCGCGGTGTTGTCCTTGTAGATCTTCACCGTGATGCGGTCGAAGTTCGAGGTGCCGCGCCGCACGTTCAGGTCCCGCCCCCAGTAGTTCGGGTCGCGCACGTAGGTGATGTCCTTGCCGAAGTTGACCGGCCCGATCTTGTAGGGGCCGCTGCCGATCGGCACCTCCATCACCACTTCGTCGAAGCGCTTGGGCTTGCCGTTCACCATGCCCCACTTGTGGCTGAAGATCGGCATGCCGCCCACCGTGAGCGGCATCTCCCGGTTCTTGCGCTTGAAGCGGAAGCGCACCGTGCGCTCGTCCAGCACGTCCAGGCCCGCCAGGTCGTCCAGCGTGGTCTTGTAGGCCGGCGAGGTATAGGGGCCCAGCAGCGTGTCGAAGGTGTGCTTCACGTCCTGCGCCAGCACCGGGTCCCCATTGTGGAAGCGGGCCTCCTTGCGCAGGCGGAAGGTGGCGGCCAGGCCGTCGGGCGTGACCTCCACGTCCTCGGCCAGCAGGCCGTAGCCGGAGCCGATCTCGTCCGCCGCGCCGGCCAGCAGGCTGTCGAACATGAGGCCGGCCAGGTAGGCGGGCGGCGAGCCCTTGATCGTGAACGGGTTGTACTTGTCGAAGGTGGAGTAGCGCAGGTTGCTGACCAGCCGCAACTCCCCGCCCTTGGGAGCCTGGGGATTCACGTAACCGAAATTGGGGAAATTCGGCGGGTACTTGAGGTCCCCCCACAACGCGTAGCCATGGGCGGCCCAGGCGGCCGGGCAGATCAGCGCCAAGGCCAGCAATGTCGGCAAACCTCGCATGCGACAATTCTGCCGAGAATTTTCAAACGAGAGACCCATGGGCTTCCTCACAGGCAAGAAATTGTTGATCACCGGCGTGCTGTCGAACCGCTCGATCGCCTACGGCATCGCGCGGGCATGCCGCGACCAGGGCGCGGAACTGGCGTTCAGCTACGTCGGCGAGCGTTTCAGGGACCGCATCACCGAATTCGCGGCCGAGTTCGATTCGAAGCTGGTGTTCGAGTGCGACGTCGGCGACGACGCCCAGATCGACAAGCTGTTCCAGGACCTGTCGGCCACCTGGCCGAAGTTGGACGGTTTCGTCCACAGCATCGGCTTCGCCCCGCGCGAGTCGATCGCCGGCGACTTCCTGGACGGCCTGTCGCGCGAGGCCTTCAAGACGGCGCAGGACATCTCGGCCTACAGCTTCCCGGCCATGGCCAAGGCGGCCCTGCCCTACCTGAACGACAACGCGGCGCTGCTGACCCTGACCTACCTCGGCGCCGTGAAGATCGTGCCGCACTACAACACGATGGGCCTGGCCAAGGCCTCGCTGGAAGCCTCCGTGCGCTACCTGGCCGGCTCGCTGGGCCCCAAGGGCATCCGCGTCAACGGCATCAGCGCCGGGCCGATCAAAACCCTGGCGGCCAGCGGCATCAAGGACTTCGGCAAGCTGCTCAGCATCGTCGCCGGCGCCGCGCCGCTGCGCCGCAACGTGACGATCGAGGACGTCGGCAACGCGGCCGCCTTCCTGCTCAGCGACCTGGCCAGTGGCATCACGGCGGAGATCATGTACGTCGACGGCGGCTTCTCGCAGGTGGCGATCGGGGTGGAAGACCAGCCTTGAGAGCGCAGGGGGCGGCCTGAGGCGCCCCCACCCCTGCCCTCCCCCAGCGGGGGAGGGAGGAAAACCAATCAGTCCTTCACGCAGTCCGCGTAGTACCGCAGCTTCCCGTTCGCATCCTCTTCGGCCACCAGGCCGTGGATGTCGGTCTCGAAGCCGGGGCATTCGGCGTTGAAGGCGCGGGCGAACTTCAGGTAGTCCACGATCTTCCTGTTGAAGACCTCGCCCGGGATCAGCAGCGGAATGCCGGGGGGATACGGCGTCACGAGCGAGGTCGTGATCCGCCCCTCCAGCTGGTCGATCTCCACCCGCTCGGTCTTGCGGTGGGCGATGTACGAGAAGGCCTCGCTCGGCTTCATGGCCGGCTGCAGGTCCGACAGGTAGATGTCGGTCGACAGCCGCGCGATGTCGTACTTGGCGTACATCTCGTGCACGTACTGGCACAGGTCCGCCAGGCCCATGCGCTCGTAGCGCGGGAACTGCTGGCAGAACTCCGGCAGGATGCGCCACATCGGCTGGTTCTTGGCGTAGTCGTCCTTGAACTGCTGCAGCGCCGTCAGCAGCGTGTTCCAGCGGCCCTTGGTGATGCCGATGGTGAACATGATGAAGAAGCTGTAGAGGCCCGTCTTCTCCACGATCACCCCGTGCTCCGCCAGGAACTTGGTGACGATCGAGGCCGGGATGCCGGTCCTGGCGAACTTGCCGTTCAGGTCCAGCCCCGGCGTCACCACGGTGGACTTGATCGGGTCCAGCATGTTGAAGCCCTCGGCCAGGTTGCCGAAGCCGTGCCACTTGGCGGCGCGCGACTCGCCCTTGATGATCCAGTCGTCGGCGCGGCCGATGCCCTCTTCCACCAGCCTGTCCGGGCCCCAGACCTTGAACCACCAGTCCTTGCCGTAGTCCTGGTCCACCTTGCGCATCGCGCGGCGGAAGTCCAGCGCCTCGGCGATCGACTCCTCCACCAGCGCGGTGCCGCCGGGCGGCTCCATCATCGCGGCCGCCACGTCGCAGCTGGCGATGATCGCGTACTGCGGGCTGGTCGACGTGTGCATCAGGAAGGACTCGTTGAACAGGTGCCGGTCGAGCTTGTTCTCCTTGGCGTCCTGCACCAGCACGTGGCTCGCCTGGCTGATGCCGGCCAGCAGCTTGTGGATGGACTGGGTGGCGTAGACCAGCGACTGCTGCGGCCGCGGGCGCTTCTTGCCCATGGCATGGAAGGCGCCGTAGAAGGGGTGGAAGGCGGCGTGCGGCAGCCAGGCCTCGTCGAAGTGCAGCGCCTCGACGTAGCCATCGAGCATGCCCTTGATGGTCTCGGTGTTGTACAGGACGCCGTCGTAGGTGGACTGCGTGAGCGTCAGGATGCGCGGCTTGACCGTCTCGGGGTCCACGCCCTTCAGCAGCGGGTTGGCGCGGATCTTGGCCTTGATCGACTCGGGCGAGAACTCGCTCTGCGGGATCGGCCCGATGATGCCGAAGTGGTTGCGCGTGGGCCGCAGGAACACCGGGATCGCCCCGGTGAGGATGATGGAGTGCAGGATCGACTTGTGGCAGTTGCGGTCCACCACCACCACGTCGCCGGGCGCCACCTCGTGCTGCCACACCATCTTGTTGGAGGTGCTGGTGCCGTTGGTGACGAAGAAGCAGTGGTCGGCGTTGAAGATCCGCGCCGCGTTGCGCTCGGAGGCGGCCACCGGGCCGGTGTGATCGAGCAGCTGGCCCAGTTCGTCCACCGCGTTGCAGACGTCGGCGCGCAGCATGTTCTCGCCGAAGAACTGGTGGAACATCTGGCCCACCGGCGACTTCAGGAAGGCCACGCCGCCCGAGTGCCCCGGGCAGTGCCAGGAGTAGGAGCCGTCCTCCGCGTAATCGAGCAGCGCCTTGAAGAACGGCGGCTGGATGCCTTCGAGGTACGCCCGCGCCTCGCGGATGATGTGGCGCGCCATGAACTCCGGCGTGTCCTCGTACATGTGGATGAAGCCGTGCAGCTCGCGCAGCACGTCGTTGGGCAGGTGGCGCGAGGTCTTGGTCTCGCCGTAGACGTAGATCGGCACCTCGGCGTTCTTGCGCCGCACTTCGAGGATGAAGTTGCGCAGCTTCACCACGGCGGGGTCGATCTCGGCGCCGCCGGTGACTTCCTCGTCGTCGATGGACAGGATGAAGGCGCTCGCGCGGCTCTGCTGCTGCGCGAACTGCGACAGGTCGCCGTAGCTGGTGACACCCAGGACTTCGAAGCCTTCCGCCTCGATCGCCTGCGCCAGCGCGCGGATGCCCAGGCCGGAGGTGTTCTCCGAGCGGTAGTCTTCGTCGATGATGACGATGGGGAAGCGGAACTTCATGGAGGAGCGCGTCGCGGCGTCGAAATAGGCGGGGGAAGCGGCGAGTGTATGAAATCCGCAGCGCCCACATTGTCGGACGGATGAGGAATTGGCCCACAATGCGCCCAAAGGGGGCTTATGGCTGACTCCACTCTGTGGTGGCTGCTCGCCGGTGCGGCGGTGGCTGTCGAACTCCTGACGGGGACCTTCTACCTGCTGATGCTCGCCATCGGGCTGGCGGCCGGCGCGATCGCGGCCCATGGCGGGGCCGGGCCCTCCACCCAGCTGGTCGTCGCCGCCCTGGTGGGCGGCGGGGCCGTGGCCGCCTGGCACCTCCTGCGCGGCAAGCGGCCCTCGGAGCCGCCGGCGCAGGCGAATTCCGCCGTCAATCCCGACGTCGGCGAGGCCGTGCAGGTGGAGCACTGGGGGGCCGACCACACGGCCACCGTGCGCTACCGCGGGGCGAACTGGACGGTCGTGCCCTTCGGCGGCACGCCCCAGGGCCCGGGCACCTACCGGGTGCGCGAGGTGGTGGGCAGCCGGCTCGTCGTCGAGAAAGTCTGACAAGGAGAACAAGAAATGACCATTGCAGCGGTCCTCTTCATCATCGCCGTCGTCTTCGTCGTGCAGTCGGTCAAGGTCGTGCCGCACCAGCACGCGTGGGTGGTGGAGCGCCTGGGCAAGTACCACCAGACGCTCACGCCGGGCCTGAACTTCCTGATGCCCTTCGTCGACCGGGTGGCCTACCGCCACAGCCTGAAGGAGATCCCGCTGGACGTGCCCAGCCAGGTCTGCATCACCCGCGACAACACGCAGCTGCAGGTGGACGGCATCCTGTACTTCCAGGTGACGGACCCGGTGCGGGCCAGCTACGGCTCCTCCAACTACATCGTGGCGATCACCCAGCTGGCCCAGACCACGCTGCGCAGCGTGATCGGCCGGCTGGAGCTGGACAAGACCTTCGAGGAACGCGACATGATCAACCACCAGGTGGTGCAGGCGATCGACGAAGCGGCCGTCACCTGGGGCGTGAAGGTGCTGCGCTACGAGATCAAGGACCTGACGCCGCCGGCGGAGATCCTGCACGCGATGCAGCGCCAGATCACGGCGGAGCGCGAGAAGCGCGCCCTGATCGCGGCCTCCGAGGGCCGGCGGCAGGAGCAGATCAACATCGCCACCGGCGAGCGCGAGGCCTTCATCGCCCGCTCGGAAGGCGAGAAGCAGGCCGAGATCAACAAGGCCCAGGGCGAGGCGGCCGCCATCGTGGCCGTGGCCGACGCGACGGCCGACGCCATCCGCAAGGTCGCCGACGCGATCCGCCAGCCGGGCGGCGAGCAGGCGGTGCAGCTCAAGGTGGCCGAACGGGCCGTCGACGCCTTCGGCAAGGTGGCCGAGGACTCGAACACCACGCTGGTGATCCCCGCCAACATGAGCGAGGTCTCCGGCCTGATCGCCTCCGCGATGAAGATGGTGGCCGGCACGCGTTCCTCGGGACCGGCGGGCACCGCTTCCTAGTTCTCGGGCGGGCGGCTGGAGCGGTAGGTCCCGTCCAGGGGGCTGGGGCGCGAGCGCAGGCCCCGGGGCAGCAGGCCGGTGAACTGGGGATGCAGCGCGTCGACCCGCTCGCGCGCCTCCGCCTCGCCGTACAGCCTGGCCAGTTGCGCCATCAGCTCGCCGCGCGCGTACCAGAGCGCCTCCACGCTGACCGCGTAGCGGATGCGCCGCACCAGCTGCTCGGAGCGCGCGCCCTGCGTCTGCACCGCCATCGACAGCATCTCGCGGCGCAGGTGCTCCAGCCGCTCGGCCTGCTCCGCCGGGTCGAGCTCGGGTGCGGTGCTGACGGTGAAGATCGCCGTGATGGTGCTTCTGAGATCCTTCGTTTTGAACCAGCGCATGGGGACGTTCCTTGTCTCTTCTTGTGTTGTTCAGCGGGACCCGCCGGGGGGGAGCGCCGCGGGTGCGTGCAGGGCCAGGAGTTCGGCCACCGCGAGTTCGGCCACCGCGGCCGGTGCCGCGCCGGGGCCGGCCAGGTCGGCCAGCCGGGCAAAGGTGAAAAGAAGGGGCGCCTCGCCGTGCGTGCCCTCCAGGCGGGGCACCCCGTAAGTCAGTTGCTGGCGCTCCTCGCGCGAGAGCTTGCCCACCAGGTTGCGCGTGAGCAGGATCGCGCCCATGCGGCTGCAGCGTGAGAGGTGGCCGGCGCGGTCGGCGGCATCGCCGAGGACGCGCAGGTCGGATTGCCCCGGCAGGCCCAGGGTACCGAGCCAGTCCTGGCCCTCGTCGATGCCGATGTTGACGCGCAGCTCCAGGTCCCAGCCCTTGCGCACGCGCCAGCGCTGGCTGACCTGCCGCATGGTCTCGCGGGCGCGGTGGGCCGCCGCCAGCGCGCTCCAGAGATAGCTGCCTCCGGGCTGCGGGAGGAAGTAGCAGGCCAGCGCCTCGCCGACGGGCCGGCCGGGCCGGCCCTGGTGGGCGCGGAAGATGGCATCGAGCTCCAGGCCGACTTCGTTGAGGAGCTCGAAGTACTCCTCCGCGCTCAGGCGCACCCACAGGTCGGCGGCGTCCTGCAGCACGGCGACCAGCACCGCGACGGGGGTGAGCGTCGGCGGCGTCGCGTCTTCATTGTTCCCCGCCGCCGCGTCGGCGCCGGCCTCGCCGAGCGCGAACAGCACGCCTTCGCGGAAGTGCACCGCATGGATTCGACGGGCCGGCATGGCGCCCGCAGGCGGCAGCAGCGACTGGGCCACCAGCGGCAGCGCGGCGGGTCGGGGGATCTGGCCGTAGAGGGCGTGGAAGTGATTGGAGGCCGCGCCGTCCAGGCCGGCGAGCACTTGCGTGGCCGGCAGGCCGCGCGCGCGGGCGGCTTCCAGGTGGAAGCGCACGAGCGCGTCGCGTCCCTGTGCTTCGTCGCCGGCCAGCAGATGCCGCAGGACGTTGCCCGAGGCGCCACGATGCGCCAGCGGGGACAGCGGCGAAGCCGCGGCCGGCTCGTTCATCCACACCAGGAGGAAGGCGTCGTTCACCAGGTAGGCCGGCTGGCCGGCGTCCACGGGCGTGACCGCGGCGATCAGGTTGCGCGCCGCGGCCGGCGCCGGCGGCGGCACCGAGGCGAGCGGCGCGGGCGCCGGCGGGGCCTCGAGGCGGGTGGTTTCGGCGGCTTGCGAAGGCCGTGACGCGGCGGGGGTCGGTGCCGCCGTGCCCGCATGCGACGCTGCGGCGAAGTGGCCGGCGATGCGCGTGATGCTCCAGCCTTCGCGCTTGAGGCGCTGGATGGTCTCGATGCGCGCGAGGGTGTCGTCCGGGAAGAAGCCGATGCGGGGCGCCGCGCCGTGCTCGGGCCCGGGCGGCAGCACCCGCGGCTTCGCGATGAGGCCGCTGGCGATGTAGTTGTTGAGCGTGGCCCGCGAGATGCCGGTGCGCTCGATGATCTCCTTGCTGGTGAGCAAGAGTGGCCTCTGTGTTCCTGGACTGTTTAGACACAACTGTAGACAGATGTGAACAGTTAGTCAAACGTGCATTGGACAGTTGTGGGCGCGAGGCAACGGAACTGACGGCGGAGAATCCCGTCAAGAGGAGCCTGGCCCCGGAGAACGAGCGCTTCCCAGCGCATGAGATGGTGCCGGGTATGGCTGGCCGGCGGCTCATTTGGACTGTTACCTATGTGTCCAGATAACTGTCTATGTTTGCCTGTCTCTGTCCACTTCAATTTGGACAGACGACTTCCCGAACCTGTCAGCCCATGTCGAACTGCAGCCGGTCCTCATCGTGCGACAGCAGCACCCTGCCCTTCGTGGTCTTGCACGTCCAGGTCTGCTGCAGGCCGGGGTTCGGGATCGAGAGGGTCTGCACGTCGAAGACGACCTGGCACATGCCGCCTTCGCAGCGCGCCGACTCGTAGCGGATGGCCTGCCCCGGCGGCTGCAGGGCCCGCACCTCGGCGGCCAGTGCGTGGCATTGCGAATAGTCGTCCGGATCGCGCCAGCCGGTGCGGTTCTCGACCCAGGGCGGCTGCGTGAGGTCCAGTTCCAGCCCGGCGAAGCGGGCCTGGAAGAAGGTGAGCTCCGCCAGCACCTGCCCTTCGCGCAGGCCGTCGGAATCCATGAAGAACCGCCAGCGCCAGAAGGCGAGCTCCCCGGCCACCGTGGCCGGATCGTCGGCGCCGTACCAGGCACCGGGTTCATGGGGCCGGCGGAAGCGCGAAGGCCACGGGGACACGTAGCGGAATGGGGTGAAAAGCAGGTAGTGCGTGCCGGCGGCTGCCGGTGGCAGCTTCGGCTTGCTCTCCTCGAGCAGTTGCTCCAGCAGCAACTGCTCGTCGAGGTCGTCGACCAGCCGCATGGTCGCCGCCCGGTGCTGGGCCTCCACGCCCCGCCACAGCGCGCGCTCCCCCCACTGGAGCTGCGCCAGCCACTCCTGGCGCCAGGACATCACACCACCGCGCGGGCGCCGTCCAGGTAGTTCACCACGCGCACGAGCCCATCGACCTTCAGGATCGCCTCCCTGGGCGGCTCGTTGAACGCACGGTTGAAGCTGGCCATCCACGCCTTGCGCTGTGCATCGCTGTTGCCGACCAGCGCGTCGAGAGAGCGGTAGACGCGCACCAGCAAGGCCGCCAGTTCGGCCGGCTTGGAGCCGAGCTCCAGTGCCTTCTCGCCCTTGGACATGCGCGAGACTTGGGATTCGCTGAGGCCCACCACCCGCGCCAGCGCGGCATTCGTCAGGCCCAGCAACTCGGCCGCCCTCAGCGTTGCCTTGGTCAGAACCGCAGCCCCCGCCGGAACCTGGCCGCACACGATCGCAGCATCAGCCATGGTGCGCCCCTTTCTCTGTTGCTACAGCAATTCTAGTCCAATCATATTGCTGCAGCAATATTGCGACCGCTGGATCTTCCGCACGAGACACCAGCCGACTCTGGCCGCCAGTGAGCCGGCATGCCGCCGCGCGCGCGGCGCGCTCGTTGACGCCCATCAAACCCGTCCGTCCGCGGCCGCCCATCTTTCAATGGATCGCGGAGGGGTCATGCTTCCATTCACGTACGAGCAGTTCGTCGACGTTTTCGCCACCTACAACACGCGCATCTGGCCGGCGCAGGTGCTCGCCTATCTGGTGGCGCTGGCCATCCTGTTCGGCCTGAAGAGGCGCTCGGCGAACCTGGTCTGCGCTGGACTGGCCCTCATGTGGCTGTGGACCGGCGTCGCCTACCACTGGATGCACTTCGCGAGCATCAACAAGGCCGCGTGGCTCTTCGGCGCCCTGTTCGTGCTCGAAGGCGCCCTCCTCCTCCTGATCGGCGCGACCGGCCGCATTCGCTTCGGCACGGGGGCCGGGCCGCTGGGTGTCGTGGGCTGGGGGTTCATCGCCTACGCCACGGTCGCCTACCCCTTGCTGGGCCTCTGGACCGGGCACGGCTATCCGAGGATGCCCACGTTCGGCGTCACGCCCTGTCCCGTGACGATCTTCACCTTCGGCGTGCTGCTGCTGGCGAGGCCGGTGGTGCCGAAATCCGTGCTGGTCGTGCCGCTGCTCTGGTCGCTGGTCGGCGGCAGTGCGGCTTTCCTGCTGCAAGTGCCGCAGGACTGGGTGCTTCTGTTCAGCGGGGCGGCCGCCCTTCCGATGCTGCTGCGAAAAGACTCCCGGACAGTCCCAGCTTCGACCTGAGCACGCCGAGCCCGGATGCGACACGGCGTCGCCGGCTCCGCGACAACGTGTCGCGAAGCGGCGCGCCTGTTCTCCTGCCAGTGGTGTGAACCAGGAAGCAGCAACTCCCGAGAGCACGAGGCAAGGAAGCCGGGACCGCATGGCGCGAATTTCGCTTCGGGACCTCGCCAGAGACCGGGCGTTGCGGGGTGCCTGAGCCGTACCTACATTGAGCCGCATCGGGGCCGACCCTCGCGCCCCGCATGACCGGAGGTCAACGCCATGTCCCCACTGCGTACCGAGACGACCCGCAGGCGCCTTGTCACTCTCGTCGCCGCGGCCGGAGCAGCAGGCGCCGCGCTGCTTCACCTGCCCCGCGCCACGCCGCGCCAGGCTGCGGCCTTGCAAGGGCCGCCGGGAAGTGGCGGCAACCGCTCCGGCTACCGGCTCACGGAGCACGTCGCGAGGTATTACCGGTCCACTTTGTTCTGAACGCCGGCCAACCGGGAGGTGCCAAGTCGTGAGAACCGTCCTCGTCCTTTCCCTCGCGGCCCTGGCTTGCGCCGGCTGCGCCGAGCGCGAGCAGACCGCCAGCGGCATCAAGAGCGACGCCGCACCGTTCAGCGGCACCAACAAGCAGCCGCCCTTCACGGCGGCCGGCTGGAAGCCCGGCGACCGCGCGAACTGGGAACAGCAGTTGAAGGTGCGCACCGTCAACGGGCAGAACGACTATGTCAAGGTTCCTTGATCTCCTCGCCGCGGGCGTGCTGTCGGCCGTCCTGGCCGGCGGTGCGTTGG
>NZ_DASSVG010000089.1:0-5078 GCF_035706265.1 Ramlibacter sp.
TCGTACCGCGTGCCGCTGCCGGTTTCGCGGTCGCTCACCGTCTGCTGGATGCCGCAGTAGTCCTCCGGCTCCTCGTAACGCCAGCGCTTCTGTTCAGCGGCCATCGTTGCCTCCCACGCCATCCTTACCTGCCGCTTCCCACTCCTTCGCGTCCTCGACTTGCGAATCGGTGAGCCGATCGAACTGACCCATGCCAAGCGCCCGGCGGCAGGCGAGGCCGACGACACTGCTGGCGCCCTGGTGGTGCCAAAGCAGCCACAGCAGCGCGCCGCGCATTTGGTGCGCTTTGTCCTCGGCCTGCACGCGCAGGCGGTTCATCGAATCAGCTTCCGTGGGCTTGCCGACCTGATGCGCCTCGCGCGCTTCGGTGATCCAGTTGCTCATGGCTTGCGACCCTCCGTGCCATCCTTGGGTGCCGGGTTGAACCCGAAGCACGTCGCATCGCAAGCAGGCGTGAGCATGCTCAGTGCACCTCCCCCGCCGCCGGCTTCGTCAGGTCGTGCACGTTCACGTGGACTTCGGCGCCCGTGGCCCTCACGATGCTGCTGGCCATCGCCTGCGCCGCCATCTGCACCGCGTACGTCTTGACCTCGTGCTCCAGCGCGCACATCACCATCGCGCCTTCCTCGCCCTCGATCTCTTCGTCTTCCGCCAGCTCCCGCAGCGCGCCCAGCATCGACGCCGCGCCGGCATAAAAAGCCTCCTGCGTGTCGTCAACCTGCGCCTTCGAGGCTTCCTTCGGGACCACGATCGCGTGGAACTTCGCCCACATCTGCGCGACGGTCGGGTGCTTCATCGGTCCTGCTCCAGGTCCTGCTGCTGCACCTCGGGGGCGGTCAGGGTGATGGGCCTTTCCGTGGTCTTCAGCACCGCCAGCTGCCCGTGCAGCTTCTCGCTGATGTTGGGCGACTCGACGCGGAACTTCAGCACCACGGAGCCGCCTTCCTTCGGCTGCACCTTGAAGCCCGAGAGCTTGCAGTCCGACAGCTCGATGTTGCTGTTCTTGCCGCCCAGGCCGCGGTCAACGGTCAGCGTGTAGCCGGTGAGCTCCAGGTCCCAGCCGAACTGCCCGAGCTTCTGCCCGATGCTGGTGAGGTTGGGAAGGTCCGACACCGGGTCCACCCCCTCGAGCGAGCCCTGCCGCTGCTCGGCGCTGCTGTTGGCGTTCTTGCAGTACAGCGCGCCGCGCAGGGCGCCGTCGAAGTGCGTCAACACGTGGTTGCTGGTCGTGATCTGCACATCGAGGCCGACGCCGGGGTCCGTGTCGGGCGCGCGGTCCTTCTCGGCGAGCACCAGGACGTCGGTGATCTTGGCGTTGGTGGGGGTGTCGAGCTCGAAAGCCATGCGGGTAGTTCTCCGTTCGCTGTGGGAAGAGGTTGGAAAGGGCCAGCCGGCGGCCGGCCCGAGAGTGGTGGTCATTCCTGCGGAAACCGGTCATCCAGCAGTCGCGCCAGCTCGCGCTGCTGGTCCTGCGGCAGCGCGCGCGCCTCGTCCAGGATCACCATCCCGGTGTCGCGGTCGGAGCACTTGCCGATGCGCTCGGCCAGCTTGGCGTAGGAGGGGGCGTCCGCGCCCTTGCCGGCCTGCTGGCGCTGCGATCGGGCGGGCGCCGGGGCCCTGGTAGCCTGCGCCTCCTCGCGTTCCTCCTGCGCCGCCGGGTGGCCAGCCGGCGGGCCGTCGAAGGCGTCGGCTTCCTGCTCCGCGCGGTTGCGCGCGGCGTCCGCGCCGGCTTCGCTCACCGGCACCTGCACGCGCTCGCCGTGCTGGTGTTCGTGCTCGATCTCGCCGAGCTCCAGCGTCTCGCTCGGGTTGTGCTCCAGCGCCGGCGGATCCATCTCGCCGCCCACCACCGCGCGCACCGCGTCGGGATCCACCAGCGTCTTCAGGTCCAGCGCCGCCACGTCGCTGCGGCTGTCCAGTTCGGCCGCCGCCATCAGCGCATCGCTGCTGGAAATCGGCAGCTGCTTGGCGTGCTTCTTGATCGCCGACTTCGCCGCCATGTCGTCGGCCCACATCACCCAGGGCGTCTCTTGCAGCTTCTGTTCCGCCCGCGCACGGTCCTTGTCGTTCTCCGCGCTGTCCACGTTGCGCAGCAGCGCGCGGAACGTCTCGCTCTTGCTGCGGATCTTCTCCAGCTCCTCCAGCGGCAGCACGCACGCCGTCTCGAAGCCGTCCACCAGGTTCACGTGGCTGAAGGCGCCGATCAACTCGCCGCGGCCCTTCAGCGCCTTGGAGTAGCGCAGGAAGTTCTCCGAGCCCATCATGTGCTCGAAGGTGTCGCCCTCGTGGATCGCCTCGGCGCGCAGCGCCTTCACCCGCGGGCTGCGATAGGCCAGCGTCACGAAGCCGCGCGCGCCCACCTGGAACTGGCAGTCGTAGACGTCCACCCACTGCGTTCCCACCTTCGCGCGGCGCTTGTAGGGGATCAGGAACGCCAGCTGCTGGATGGTGTTGGGCTCCAGCCCCAGGGCGGCCGTCGTCATCATGGCGCCCAGCACCGTCTGCGGGTCGCACTGCAGCAGCAGCGGCGTCTTCTTCACCGCGTTGACGCACAGCTTCAGCATGCGATCGGGCGACAGGAACTTGCCCGCCACCGCGGCCAGCCCGCTCTTCACCCGCGGGTCGTCCAGGTAGTCGAAGATCGTCTTCTGCCGGCGCTGCACCTGGTCGGTGGCCACGGCTCGAAGGGCTTCTCTGGTACTCATGAGGTTTCTCCTTGGCGGACCGCCCAATGCCGTCCGCGTTTGATGTTGGAAACGGTGGCCTGGCTGACCTTGTGGTCTGCCGCGATCGCGTCCTGCGGCCGGGGATCGCCGCGAATGAGCGCCGCCCGCGCCGCTGTGACCTTCGAGGCGCCATGCCGCTCGCCCTGCGCTTGGGTGCCATGCCGCAGCCTGTCCTGCCCGTTCTCAGTGGGCGTGCCCCACACCAGGTTGGCCAGCGCCGCGTTGCCCTTGTCGCCATCCAGGTGCCGGCACTCCATGCCAGGCGGACATGGACCAGCGAACGCCTCCAGAACGAGGAGGTGCACAGCGCGCGTCGCGGTCTGCCCCTGCTGGCTGAGGGTCACGAACACGTAGCCAGCGTTGTTCTTGCACGGCGCGAGCAGCCGCTCGCGAACGAGCTTTTCCCCGCCGCTTGGGTGCCGCACCATGCGAGCCTCGCTGCGAACGAGCCCCGCGTCGGACACCGAGTAGCCGGGCCAGCCGGCGATCGCTACCCACCTCATTTCTTGCGGGCCTTCACCTGGCGCAGCACGCGGATCACCTTCGTGCGCGAAAACTCGCCGATCGGGTCCTCGATGCGCTGGAACTCGCCGCTGTCCGCGCGCCGGTAGATCTCGGCGGCCGCGAGCTGCTGCTGGTCCAGCCGCGTGTCGTTCTGGCCCTTCCACGTGCAGATGTCGACGCCGTTGAACGTCAGGCGCGAGTGCGGGCTGATGAACTCGGCGATCTCGAACTTCAGCGCCTCCGCCGCGTCCTCCCACTCCTTGATCTGACCCTTGATCCGGTAGAACTGGGAGACCTTCTCAGCGATCTCCTCGGTCGCCTCGGCGGCCAGGCCGTTGTCTAGCGGGAACAGGGCCTTGATGTCGTCGAAGGTCAGCGGATCCGGC
This sequence comes from Ramlibacter sp., assembly GCF_035706265.1. Lineage (GTDB taxonomy): Bacteria > Pseudomonadota > Gammaproteobacteria > Burkholderiales > Burkholderiaceae_C > Ramlibacter. Next base: position 3,617 of record NZ_DASSVG010000089.1, read on the forward strand.
GGCACGTCGGCCAGCACGTGGTTCACCCAGAAGTCCAGCTCCTTGGCCCGCATGCCGGCGATCGTCTGCTCGTCGCGCACCGTCCAGAACAGGTCGACGTCATCGAAGCTGCGCAGCGCCGCCACGAGGCAGTAGTTGCGGCCGGTGATCATGAGCCCGTGTTGGAACTGGACCGCGTACTCGATCGGCACGTCCTCCGTGTCCTCCAGGCCCCACTTCTTGCGGGCGAACCCGGTCACGCTCTTGGCGTCGACGTTGACGTGCTCGCGCTGCAGCTCGATCAGCTCGCCGGCGATGACGATGCTGCCCGTGAGGCGCAGCTCGAAGTCGATCTCGCAGGCCAGGAAGTCGTGCTCTGGGTCGCGGTACCGCTCGTTGATCGCCAGCAGCTCCACCTTCAGGCCACGCTCGCGCAGCTTGTCGATGGCCATGTCCCGGATGAACGGCTCCAGCTTGTGGCCGCGCGCTAGGATCTTCTCGCGCATCGGGTCCACCGGGTCCTTGCGCTTCCTGCCGGTCTTCTCCTGCCACAGCTCCACGGGCGTGGACCAGGGCGACACGCCCATGACGGCCGCCGCGTCGCTGCCGCCCAGGAACTTGGAGCGGTCGACCTCCTGGGCAACGGGGGCGAGAACGGCGCTCATGCCTGCCCCGCCAGCGCCAGCAGGATGACGCCCAGGGCCATGAGCAGGCCCCAGGTGGCGACCTTCCAGCCGTTGGTGCGGCGCGCGGGAAGGGGGCGCTCGATCGCGCAGCCCGCGTCCATGAAGGTCGCCTCGCTCATCGAGCGCGGCGTCGGGCCGAAATTGGTGTGCTTCATGCCATGCTCCAGATCAGAATGCCGGCGCCGACGAGGGCCAGCAAAAGCGTTACCGCGTAGGTGATCGCCGCGTCGAGGAGGGCATCGACTTCCTCGTCGAGCCACTCGTTGGGGTCAGGCATCGCCGCTCTCCTCGTCTTCGTCTTCCTCCGGCGCGCAGGGCGAGCCGGGTTGTGTAAAACCGTGGCACGTCTCGCACCAGTGCCCGTGCATGCGCTGGCGCTCCAGCCGCGCCTCGGCGCGCAGCTCGTCGGCCTCCATGTCGTCGAAGAAGCGGTCCATCGCCGCGAAGAACAGGTCAGGCATCGCGGGGCGCCTCCTTCGTCGCCTGCTGCGCCACGGCCAGGATCAGATGGGCGAACGCCGTGGCCGTCTCCGGCTTGACCGTCGTCATCCACGACCACACGCAGCCGTCGTGTGCCGACAGCAGGATCCCGTCTCTGGTCCGCAGCGCATCGAGAGAGACGTACGGGTTGATCTGGCTCACGGACACAGCGCGTCCTCCTCCGGCTCCAGCGCCGGCTCCCGCGCCGGCTCGGTTTCCTCGACGCCGATCTCGCTCAGGCGGCCTTCGCCCACCTTGCTCGTGATCGTCAGCACCGACCCATCGGGCCGGCGGAAGCTGTGCTGCTGGGTGTCCAT
>NZ_DASSVG010000090.1:0-2202 GCF_035706265.1 Ramlibacter sp.
GCTCCTCGACGGCGTGCCGGTATCGATCAAGGACCTGCTGCTCACCAAGGGCTGGCCGACGCTGCGCGGCTCCAAGGCCGTGGACCCTAAGGGCCCGTGGCACGACGACGCCCCGGCCACGGCCCGGCTGCGCGAGCAGGGGGCGCTGCTCATCGGCAAGACCACCACGCCGGAGTTCGGCTGGAAAGGCGTGACCGACAGCGCGCTCACCGGCATCACGCGCAACCCCTGGAACCCGGAGAAGACGCCCGGCGGCTCCTCGGGCGGCGCGGCCGCGGCAGTCGCCGCCGGCATGGGACCGCTCGCGGTGGGCACCGACGGCGGCGGCTCGATCCGCATTCCCTGCTCGTTCACGGGCCTGTTCGGCATCAAGCCGTCCTTCGGCCGCGTGCCCGCCTGGCCGCTGTCGCCCTTCGGCACCGTGGCGCACGTGGGACCGATCGCGCGCGACGTCGCCGATGCGGCGCTCCTGCTCACCGTGCTTTCGCAACCCGATGCCCGCGACTGGCACGCCCTGCCCTACGAGCCGCGCGATTACCGCGCCGGCCTGAACGCCGGCGTGCGGGACCTGCGCATCGCTTTCTCCTCGGACCTCGGGTACGCCAGGGTGGATGGCGAAGTAGAGGCCATCGTCGAGAATGCCGTAAAGACTTTTATTGATCTTGGCGCCAAGGTCGAGGAAAAGCATCCGGGCTTCGAGAACCCCGAGCCGATCTTCCGCGCCCACTGGTTTTCCGGGGCAGCGGCCTTGATGAGAGCGATCAAGCAGAAGGATCTCGTGGATCCTGGGCTGCTGGAAGTCGCCGCGCAGGGCGAGAAAGTCAGCGCGGCCGAGATCCTCGACGCGCAGATGAAGCGCGGCGCGCTCGGCACGCACATGAACCTGTTCCACCGCGACTACGACCTGCTGGTTACGCCGACGCTTGCCGTGCCGGCCTTCGGCGTCGGCCGCGAGTATCCGGAAGGCAACAAGCGCTGGACCGACTGGACGCCTTTCACCTATCCGTTCAACCTCACCGGACAGCCGGCGGCCTCGATTCCCTGCGGCTTCACCCGGGCCGGCCTGCCGGTCGGGCTGCACCTCGTCGGCCCGCGCTACGCCGACGCGCTGGTGCTGCGCGCCGCGCGGGCATTCGAATCCGTCCGCCCCATCGCGCTGCCGCCTTTGGTGTAAGTTATCGCCCCGAGGAGGGAGCGAGGCGGCATGGCCTGGTTGTTCGCCTTTCTGCACCACGCGGCGGCGTTCGCGCTGGTCGCGGCGCTGGCGGTGGAGCTGGCGCTGCTGCGGAGCGAGTTCACGCCGCAGACCGTGCGCCGGCTGCAGCGCGCCGACATGGCGCTCGGCATCGCGGCGAGCCTGCTCCTGGTGGTCGGCCTGCTGCGGGTGTTCTACTTCGAGAAGGGCGCGGACTACTACTTCCACAACACGGCCTTCCTGGTGAAGCTGTCAGTGTTCGTGCTGGTGGCGCTCGCCTCGATCTATCCCACGGTCGTCTTTCTTTCCTGGCGGCGCTCGCCGCCGGACGCGGCGCGGCTGCCGGCGCTGCGCCGCATCGTGCATCTGGAGCTTGCCGGAGTCGTGGTGATCCTGCTGTGCGCGGCCCTGATGGCGCGCGGGATCGGTTCGACAACTACCTAAGGGAGGAGCAATGAACAATACGCAGACGAGGCTTCTGTTCCCCGGGCTGAGGGGCTTCTACAACTGGGCCGAGCCGATCTCCTGGCTGCTGGTGCGCCTCACCGCCGGCCTGATGATCATCCCGCACGGCTGGCCCAAGCTCATGGCGGGCATCGGACCGACCGCCGCCGGCGCGCTCGCCAAGCGCGGCATCGAGCCGGCCGAGCCGCTGGCGATCGTGCTGATCACCCTCGAGACGCTGGGCGGCCTGTGCGTGGCGCTGGGACTCTTCACGCGCTTCTTCGCCGCGGCCATCTTCATCGAGATGATGGTGATCGTCTGGGCCTACTGGCCCAAGTTCGGCTGGACCGGCCCGGGCTACGAGTACCCGCTGATGTGGGGCCTGGTCATGCTGGCCATCGCGCTGCGCGGCGGCGGACCGTACTCGGCCGACCGCATGCTGGGCAAAGAGCTGTAGGCGGCGGGGCGGGCCATGGCGGAAGAGCGGGAGCTCTGGCGCGGCCGGCCGTCGCACTGGGTCAACCTGCCCTGGACGGTGCTGTGGCTGCTGCTGTTCTGGGTGG
>NZ_DASSVG010000091.1:0-3690 GCF_035706265.1 Ramlibacter sp.
GCCCAGGATCACCATGATGATCGGCTCGAGCAGGGTGGACAGCGTATCGACCGCGGTGTTGACCTCTTCCTCGTAGAACTCGGCCACCTTGAACAGCATGTTGTCCAGCGCGCCGGATTCCTCGCCGATGGCGGTCATCTGCACCACCATGTTGGGAAACAGGCCGGTCTGGCGCATTGCCAGCTGCAGCTGGTGGCCCACCGCGATATCGTCGCGCATCGTGCGCACCGCGTCGCCGTAGACGATGCTGCCGGTGGCGCCGGCCACCGCGTCCAGCGCCTCCACCAGCGGCACGCCGGCGCGGAAGGTCACGCCCAGCGTGCGGGCGAAGCGGGCAATCGCCGACTGCCGCAGGATGTTGCCCATCACCGGCAGCTTGAGCATCAGCCGGTCGAGGAAGTGCGCGAACTTGGTCGAGCGCTTCTTGGCCATCACGATCGCCACGATGCCGCCCACCAGCACGCCCACCACGATGTACCAGTTGTGCTGCATGAACTCCGACGCGTTGATCACGATCTGCGTCGGGGCCGGCAGCTCGGCGCCAGCGTCCTTGAAGGTCTGCGCGAACACCGGCACCACGAACAGCAGCAGGATCATGCTGACCAGGAACGCCACCACCATCACCATCACGGGATAGAACAGTGCCTTCTTGATCTTGCTCTTGATCGATTCCATCCGCTCCTTGTAGGTGGCCACCGTGTCCAGCACGGTGTCCAGCACGCCCGCGGACTCGCCGGCGCGCACCAGGTTGCGGTAGAGCTCGTCGAACTGCACCGGGTACTTGGCCAGCGCCTCGTTGAGCGAGGCGCCGCCCTCGATGCCCTGCTTGACGTCGGTGAGCATGTTCTTGAAGCGGACGTTCTTCTGGCCGTCGGCGATGATCTCGAACGACTGCACCATCGGCACGCCGGACGCCATCATGGTGGCGATCTGGCGGCTGAAGATCGCCACGTCGCGCGGCTTCACCGTGCTGCCGGAGGCGCCGAACAGCGGCTTGGCCTGCTCGCGCACGGTCTGCGGGTTCATGCCCTGGCGGCGCAGCTCCGCCTTCACCAGCGAGGCGTTCTTCGCCGGCATGGTGCCTTTCATGCGCTTGCCGCGCTTGTCCAGCGCAACCCAGTCGTACAGGGTCATCTGGCTGACCTGCGCGCGCTGGGCGCCCACGTCACGCGAGTTCTTCGCCGTAGCGGTAGCCGTGGCCATGTCTGTTCCCCCTTCGTCCCGCCCCGGTCGGCCCGTGGCCGACCCAACCCCAACAGCTTATTGCATTTCCAGCGCCGCAATCCGTGCCGCCGCGCGCAGCCCGGGTGTGTCCCGGGCCACGGATCGGCGGCCGGCCGTGGCCTAGTCCGTGGTCACGCGATCGATCTCGGTCAGGCTGGTCAGCCCGTTCTTCACCTTCAGCAGGGCGGAGGCGCGCAGGTCGTTGATGCCGGCCTCGCGGGCGGCTTCGGCAATCTGCATGGCGTTGCCGCCCTTGAGGATGATCTTCTGGATCTCCTCCAGCATCGGCATCACCTGGTAGATGCCCACGCGGCCCTTGTAGCCCTCGTTGCAGCTCTCGCAGCCGACCGCCTCGTAGATGGTCAGCCCGGCGTCGATGTCCTTCTGGCTGAAGCCGGCGGCGAGCAGCGCCTCGGGCGGCAGCTCCACCGGCTTTTTGCAGTCATGCAGGCGCCGGGCCAGGCGCTGCGCCACGATCAGGGTGACCGACGAGGTGATGTTGTACGGCGCGATGCCCATGTTCATCAGGCGCGCCACGGTCTGCGCCGCGTCGTTGGTGTGCAGGGTGGACAGCACCATGTGGCCGGTCTGCGCCGCCTTGATGGCGATCTCGGCAGTCTCCAGGTCGCGGATCTCGCCGACCATGATCACGTCCGGGTCCTGGCGCAGGAACGAGCGCAGCGCGGCGGCGAAGGTCATGCCGCGCTTGGTGTTCTGCTGCACCTGATTGATGCCCTCCACGCGGATTTCCACCGGGTCCTCCACGGTGGAGATGTTGCGCTCGGCGGTGTTGAGCATGTTGAGCGCGGTGTACAGCGACACCGTCTTGCCCGAGCCGGTGGGGCCGGTCACCAGCACCATGCCGTAGGGCTTGTGGATGGCGTCGACGTAGAGCTTCTGCTGCTCGGGCTCGTAGCCGAGCTTCTCGATGCCGATCTTCGCCGCCGAGCCGTCCAGGATACGCAGCACGATCTTCTCGCCGAACAGCGTCGGCAGCGTGCTGACGCGGAAGTCCACCGCGCGGCTCTTGGACAGGTTGAGCTTGATGCGGCCGTCCTGCGGCACGCGCTTCTCGGCGATGTCGAGCTGGGCCATCACCTTCAGGCGCGAGGAGATGCGGCTGGCCAGCTTCATCGGCGGGCTGGCCACCGCGCGCAGCATGCCGTCCATGCGGAAGCGCACGCGGTACTGGGTCTCGAACGGCTCGAAGTGGATGTCCGAGGCGCCGCGGCGGATCGCATCCACCAGCACCTTGTTGACGAACTTCACCACCGGCGCATCGTCGCCGCCGGTGGCGTCGATGCCAGTCTGCTCGGCCTCCTCGTCACCGCCGGAGGTTTCCAGCTCCAGCCCGTCGAGCTCGCCGCCGCCCACATCGCTGATGGTGTTGCTGGCCGCGGCCAGCGCCTGCTCGATGGTCTTGGTCAGCTGGCCGCGTTCGACCAGGATCGGCTCGACCAGGCAATTGGAGTGGAACTGGATCTCGTCCAGCGCGTGCGACTGCATCGGGTCGGCGATGCCGACGTACAGCCGCTTGCCCCGCCGGAACAGCGGCAGCGCGCGATGCTTGGAGATCAGCGCCTCGCTGATCAGGTTCACCGGCATGTTGGCCGGCAGCATCGCCGACACATCCATCAGCGGCATGCCGAACTCCACCGAGGCCACCTGCGCCAGCCGCGCGCTGTCCACCAGGTGGTGGTCCAGCAGCCAGGAGGCGAGGGTGGCCTTGGCCTGCGCCGAATCGGTGACGGCCTTGCGGGCGTCGGCCTCCGGCAACACATTCTCCGACACCAGCCGCCGGGCCATGCCGGAAAGGCCTGCCAGCGACGCCGCCTGTACTTGAGATGACATGGTGAAACCCGCCCCAGCCCGCTGATTCACGTGAAATTTAGCCCACTCTAGCAGTGCGGCCATCCGCTGCAAACGCCAATCCGGGACCGCGGTCACGGGCACGCGGCGGGTGGTCCGGCGCAGCGGCTCATGCTCACGTTATGATCCCCGGCCAGACCCGGGGGAGCCCACCGTTGAAGCTAAGCATCATCCTGCCGGCCAAGAACGAGGCGGCCGCGCTCGTGCGCGTGCTGCCCGAGCTGCGCCAGCGCCATCCGGACGCCGAGATCATCGTGGTCGACGACGGCTCCACCGACGACACCGCCGCCGTCTGCGCGCAGGCCGGCGTGACCCGGCTGGCCTCGCCCTACTCGATGGGCAACGGCGCGGCGATCAAGCGCGGAGCCCGCGCCGCGACGGGCGACGTGCTGGTGTTCATGGACGGCGACGGCCAGCATGCCCCGGCGGACGTGGCGCGCCTGCTGGCCCGGCTGGACGAGGGCTACGACATGGTCGTGGGGGCCCGCTCGTGGGGCGGCCAGGCCGGCGTCGGGCGCGGCGTGGCCAATACCTTCTACAACTGGCTGGCCACGCGCATGACCGGCCACAAGGTCGCCGACCTCACCTCCGGCTTCC
>NZ_DASSVG010000092.1:0-8905 GCF_035706265.1 Ramlibacter sp.
GATGGAGAGGCCGGCGGGCGCCACCAGCAGCCAGTGCAGGCCGAAGATCGCCAGGCCATGGTCTTCGGCGATGCGCCGGAACTCGCGCGCCTGCGCATCGCTGATCGTGGTCGGGTCTTCCGCCAGCGTGAAGGGCGCGACCTCCAGCCCGTCGTAGCCGAGTGCCGCCGCGAGGCGGCACTGCTCGGCGAAAGCGAGCGGCTGCAGCACCTCGTTGCAGAGCGCGAAGCGCATCGCTGGCGCCTCAGGCGCGGCGGGCGAACATGCCGCGCACCGCGTCGCCGATCGCCGTGCGCACGCCAACCACCGCGCGCTTGAACGGCGGCACGTACAGCAGGATGGTGAAGATCGTCACGGCGGCGAAGACCATGGCGATCGGCCGCGTGAAGAACGGGCCGATGGTGCCGTCCGACAGCACCAGGCCGCGGCGCAGGCTCTTGTCCAGCAGCGGCCCGAGCACCAGGCCCAGCACCAGCGGCGCCATCTCGTAGCCGCGGCGGCGCAGGAAGTAGGCCCCGACACCGATGAACAGCATCGCGTAGATGTCGAACAGGCGCGAGGCGGTGGCGAACGCGCCCACCGTGCAGAGCAGGAACACGATCGGCATCAGGATGCCGCGCCGCACCTTCAGGATGTGGAGCAGCGGTCGCACGCCGAACAGGCCGAACAGCAGGATGGTGATCGAGGCCAGCGTGGTCATCGCCACCACGTGGTAGATGAAGTGCGGATGCTGGATCATCAGCATCGGCCCGGGTTGCACGCCGTGGATGATCATGGCCGCCATCAGCACCGCGGAGGGCGCCGAGCCGGGGATGCCGAGCGCCAGGCACGGAATGATGTGGCCCGGGATCGACGACATGTCGCCGGTCTCGGCGGCCATCAGGCCGTCGATGGAGCCCTTGCCGAACTGCTCCTTCTCCTTGCTCACGGCCTTGGCCGCGGCATAGGACATCCAGGCGCCGGCATCTTCGCCGACGCCGGGCAGCAACCCGGTCATCACGCCGATCACGCCCGAGCGCAGCACGGTCCACTTGTACTGGATGACCTCGCGCCAGCGCGGGAGCACCGAGTCCTTCAGGTCGACGATCCTGCGTTCGATGGGGTCGGCCAGCGTGGTCAGCACCTCGGCCAGGCCGAAGGCACCCACCAGCGCCGGGATCAGCGCGATGCCGCCGGAGAGTTCGTCCCAGCCGAAGGTGAAGCGGTCGAAGGCATAGAGGCTCTCCTGCCCGACCTGGGCCAGGAACAGGCCCAGCAGGCCCATCAGCCAGCCCTTGAGCGGATCGCCGCCGACGATCGAGCCGGAGATCGTCACGCCGAACAGCGCCAGCCAGAAGAACTCGAAGGCGCCGAACTGCAGCGCCACTTCCGACAGCAGCGGCGTGAAGAGCGCCAGGCACAGCACGCCGATCAGCGTGCTCACGAAGGCGCCCGAGGTGGCGATGCCGATCGCGCGGCCGGCCTGCCCCTGCAGCGCCAGCGCGTGGCCGTCGGCGCAGGAGGCGGCGTTGGCCGCCGTGCCGGGGATGTTCAGCAGGATGGCCGTGCGCGAGCCGCCATAGAGCGCGCCGACATAGGAGCAGATCAGCACCAGGATGGCGTCGTTGGCCTGCAGCTTGATGGTGAGGGTGGTGAGCAGGGCGATGGCCAGGGTGGCCGACAGCCCCGGCAGGATCCCCATCACGATGCCCACGAAGGCGCCGCCCAGCCCGTACAGGAGCGTGAGCGGGTTCATGAAACTCAGGTAGGCGGACCCGAGGTCTTGCAGTCCTTGCAGCATGCGAGCGAGCGGAAAACGGAAATGGTCAGGGCAGCCGGACCAGGAACACCTTCTCGAACACCAGCCAGGTGACCACGGAGGCCGCCACGGCGATGACGAAGGCCTTGGCCCAGACGCGCGCGGTGAGCCGGCGGTCGGCCGGGTCTTCGCTCAGGCGCTGGAAGATCAGGATCGAGGCCACCACGTACACGGTGGAGGCGAGCCAGAACGGGATGCCGTGGCCCACCAGCACGATGCCGTAGCCGCAGCACAGGGCCACCGCGATGGCGACGCGCTTGCGCTCCTCGCGCTGGAGCGCCGTCGCCGGTGGCAGCGGCTTCACGAGCGCGCCGCGGCGCCAGCTGCGCACGCCCATGATGGCGCCCAGCAGGATCATCGCGATGCCCAGCAGGCCGGGCAGCAGGCCCGGCACGGTGACCGGGTTGATGTTCTGGTGCTCCAGCCGGTCCATCACGACGGAGCCGGCCAGCACGGCGACGCCGAAGACGATCCAGCCCACCGCGTCCTTGAGGTCGGAACGCGGCGGCGCGGCTTCTTCGTGGGCCCCCGCAGCGACGGAGTGCTCGGGGACCAGCGCGGGATCGGTCATGGGCGCGGATTACGGCTTCGGGATGCCCACGGTGTCGGGCGCGACCTTGGTCTTGCCGCTGGCGTGCAGGTTCCACACGTTGGCCTGCACCGCCGGGAACACGGCCTTCTGCGCGGCCTCGCCGGACAGCGGGTTGAACAGCGCGCCGCGGCTGGTGGCGTACTTCTTCAGCGCCTCGCTCTTGGCGATGTTCTGCGTCCAGATGCGCTCGACGGTCTTCACCACTTCGTCGGGCACGCCCTTGGGGATGAAGATGCCGAAGTAGTTGGTCGGTGCCGTGAAGCCGGGCACCGTCTGCGCCAGCGAGGGGATGGTGCCGTAGCCTTCCAGCTCCAGCGGCTTCTCGCTCACGGTGGCGAGCGGGCGCAGGCGCTTGCCGCGGATCATGTCGGCCTGTTCGACGGCCAGCTGCGTGGTGACGTCGGCCTCGCCGGCGACCGTGGCCACGACGGCGGGGTTGCCGCCGTCATAGGACACTTCCTTGTACTTCACGCCGGTGGCCTTGACGATCTGGTCCATGGCGTTGTGGCCGGCGGAGGTGACGCCGGCCGTGGCCACGGTGACCTGGCCCGGGCGCTTCTTCATTTCGTCCAGCAGCTCCTTGGCGTTCTTCCAGGGGCGCTGCGGGTTGACGCCGATCACCTGCACGTTCGCCACGCTCAGGAACAGGTGCCAGTCCTTGATGCTGGTGTTGACCGAGCCCAGGGCCTGGTAGGCGCCCAGGTCCTGCGCGGCGCCGGCCGTCCAGGTGTAGCCGTCCTTCTCGGCGTCCAGCGCGCTCTTGGTGCCGATGGCGCCGGAGGCGCCGGGCTGGTTCACGATCACGATGGTCTGGCCCAGCGCCTTCTCCAGTTCGGCGGCGGCAACGCGCGTGACCTGGTCGGTGGAGCCGCCGGCAGCCCACGGCACGATCAGGTTGATCGGGCGGGTGGGCTTCCAGTTCTGGGCGGCCGCGGGGAGGGCCGCGCCGAGCACGGCGGCGGCAGCGACGGCCTGGAGGAAGAAGCGCTTCTGCATGGTCTCTGGTCTCCGGATTAATTCTCTAAACGGTTAATTGTCAACTTTAAGGCGCGGGTGCGACGCTGTCAACGACGGCATCGGCAGGGCGTCCACCGCCACGCGCCAATTTCGCACGATGAACGTGCCAGCCTACGCGATTCACCATTTGGTGAATTGAGGCGCGGCAAACTCACGCACCGCAGCGCTCCAGCACGTGCCGCGTCATCGCCCGCGCCAGCTCGTGCTCGCCGACGAACACGCTGCCGGTGAGCTCCTGTTCCAGCCGGCGCGCCTCCTCCTCGTTGTGCGAGCGCACGGCCAGCTCGATCGGCGGGTTCAGCAGGCGCGCGTGCGCCGCCATCTGCCGCACCCCCAGCGTGTCGGGCGTGGCGATCACCAGCATGCGGGCGCGCGCCACGTGGGCCTGCACCAGCACCTCCGGCAGCGCGGCGTCGCCGAACACGGCCGGGATGCCCTGCCCGCGCAGCTCCTCCACCAGGGCGCGGTTCTGGTCCACCACCACGAAGGGCACCCGGTGCGCCAGCAGCGCCTGCGCCAGCTTGCGGCCCACGCGCCCGTAGCCCACCAGCACGACCTGGTGCGACAGGTACTTCGGGTCGGTCGTCATGGGCAGTTCGGCCAGCGGATCGTCGCGCGCGGCGAGCTTGCGCGCCAGCTGCGAGCGCGCCAGCAGCCAGCGCTGCAGCGGCTCGATGCCGCGGAACACCAGCGGGTTGAGCCCGATCGAGATCAGCGCGCCGGCGACCACCAGGCTCTGGGCCTGCGCGGGCACCATGCCCAGCGTGCCGCCCAGCCCGATCAGGATGAAGGAGAACTCGCCGATCTGCGCCAGGCTGGCCGAGACGGTGAGCGCGGTGTGCAGCGGATAGCGCAGCAGCAGCACCAGCAGCGCCGCGGCGATCGACTTGCCCAGCACGATCACGCCCACCACGGCCAGCACGCGCAGCGGCGCGTCGAGCAGGATGCGCGGGTCGAACAGCATGCCCACCGAGACGAAGAACAGCACCGCGAAGGCGTCGCGCAGCGGCAGGGTCTCCTCGGCCGCGCGGTGGCTGAACTGCGACTCGCGCAGCACCATGCCGGCGAAGAACGCGCCGAGTGCGAAGGAAACGCCGAACAGCAGCGTGGCGCCGTAGGCGATGCTCACCGCCGCGGCCACCACGCACAAAGTGAACAGCTCGCGCGAGCCGAGCTTCTGCACCTGCCACAGCAGCCAGGGGAAGACGCGCCGCCCCACGATCAGCATCAGGGCCACGAACAGCCCCACCTGCAGCAGGGTGCTGCCGATGGTGCGCGCGAGCTGCGCCGGATCGTGGGCGCCGGCGCCGGCCAGCGCGGTCGCCAGCGGCGGCAGCAGCACCAGCACCACCACCATCGCGAGGTCTTCCACCACCAGCCAGCCCACCGCGATGCGGCCGTTGAAGGTTTCCAGCTGGCCCAGGCTCTCCAGCGCGCGCAGCAGCACCACGGTGCTGGCGGTCGACAGCGTCAGGCCGAACACCAGCGCGGCCGCCAGGCTCCAGTCCCAGGCGAAGGCCACCGCCCCGCCCATCACGGTGGCGGCGGCGATCTGCACGATGGCGCCCGGCACGGCGATGCGTTTCACGGCCAGCAGGTCGCCGAGCGAGAAATGCAGGCCCACGCCGAACATCAGCAGCATCACGCCGATCTCGGCCAGCTCGGAAGCGAGCCGCGTGTCCGCCACGAAGCCGGGCGTGAACGGCCCGATCATCACCCCCGCGAGCAGGTAGCCCACCAGGGCCGGCAGGCGCAGGCGTGCGGCCACGAAGCCGAGCACCAGCGCCAGCCCGAGGCCGGCCGCGATGGTGGTGATGAGGGGGATGCTGTGGTTCATACGGAGTAGATCCTAGCCCCTGCGGGCGCGCACGAAAAAGCCGCCCGGAGGCGGCTTCGTGTGCGGGCGTAAGGCCGGATCAGACCTTGACCGACGCCATGTAGGAGTCGTAGCGGAACTCGGAGAAGCGCGACCACAGGATCTGGTCGCGCTGGAAGGCGCGCATGTCCTGGTGGATCTTCTTGAACTCGGGCGACTTGGCCTCGTGCTCGGCGAACACCTCCATGGAGGCCTTGAAGCCGGCGTCCATGATCTCCTTGGAGAAGGGCATCAGCTTGGTCTTGGCGGCCACCAGGCGCTTGAGCGCGATCGGGTTGAGCGCGTCGTACTTGGCGGTCATGTCGCGCGCGGCCACGTTGGTCGCGGCTTCCAGGATCGCCTTGTTCTCGGCCGACAGGGCGTTGAACGCCTTGGTGTTGACGAAGAACTCCAGCTCGGCGCCGCCTTCCCACCAGCCCGGGTAGGCGTAGTAGGGGGCGACCTTGTTGAAGCCCAGCTTCTCGTCGTCGTAGGGGCCGACGAATTCGGTGGCGTCCAGCGTGCCCTTCTCGAGCGCCTGGTACACCTCGCCGGCGGGCATGTTCTGCGCCACCACGCCCAGCTTGGCCATCGCCTCGCCGAACAGGCCGCCGCCCATGCGCATCTTCAGGCCCTTGAGGTCGGCGACGGTCTTGATCTCCTTGCGGAACCAGCCGCCCATCTGGGTGGTGGTGTTGCCGGCGCTGTAGCTCTTGATGTTGTACTTGGCGTAGAACGCGTCCATCAGCTTGCGGCCGTTGCCGTGTTCCATCCAGGCGTCCATCTGGCGCGCGTTCAGGCCGAAGGGCACGGCGCAGCCGAAGGCGAAGATGGAATCCTTGCCGGTGAAGTAGTAGGGCGCGGTCTGCGCCATCTCGATCGTGCCGTTCTGGATGGCATCGACGACGCCGAAGGCGGGCATCAGCTCGCCGCCGGCGTGGACGGAGATCTCGAACTTGCCGCCCGACAGCTCCTTGACCGTCTTCGACATCACTTCGGCGCTGCCGAAGATGGTGTCGAGCGACTTGGGGAAGCTGGAGGCGAGGCGCCAGCGCACGGCGGCCTGGGCATGCACGGCCGGCGCGATGCCGGATGCGAGCACGCCGGCGATGCCGGCGCGCTGGATGAGGGAACGACGATCCATGGGAGAAACTGAGAAAGAGTGGTTAGGATTTCGGCGGATGCATGATGCGCCCGCGACCTCGGCAAGGCTGTCAGTAGCCTTGCATCGGTTTCGCCGACGGTTGAGTTCGGGGCCGGTTTTGTAAGCAAAAAGCCGCAAATCGTGCGGCTTTTGGCATGAGCTTCGGGTAATCCCGGGTCAGAGCTTCTGGCCCTGCATGAAGCGGTCGAAGGTCGCCTCGGTGAAGCGGAACCAGAGGTTCTGGTCGGCGCGGAACTTCGCGTAGTCCGCGTACACCTTCTTCCAGTTCTCGTTCTTCGCCGACAGCTCCTCGTACACCTGCATCGAGATCTTGAACGCCTCGGTCATCAGGTCGGTCGGGAAGGGGCGCAGCTTGGCGCCGGCGCCCACCAGCTGCTTGAGCGCGTCCGGGTTGCGCACGTCGTACTTGGCCTGCATGTCCACATGCGCGTGGCTGGAGGCCGCCGCGATGATCGCCTTGTATTCGGCCGGGAGCGCGTTGTAGGCCTTCTGGTTGATGAAGAAGTCGACCTGCGGGCCGCCCTCCCACCAGCCGGGGTAGTAGTAGAAGGGCGCAACCTTGTTGAAGCCGAGCTTCTGGTCGTCGTAGGGGCCCACCCATTCCGCCGCGTCGATGGTGCCCTTCTCCAGCGCCTGGTAGATCTCGCCGCCGGGGATGTTCTGCGGCACGCCGCCCATGCGCTCGACGATCCGGCCGGCGAAGCCGCCGATGCGGAACTTCAGTCCCTTCATGTCGGCCTTGGACTTGAGCTCCTTGCGGAACCAGCCGCCCATCTGCGAGCCCGTGTTGCCGCCCGGGAAGCTGATCATGTTGTACTTCGCGTAGAACTCGCGCATCAGCTTCAGGCCGTTGCCCTCGTACATCCAGGCGCTCATCTGCCGGCTGTTGAGGCCGAAGGGGATGGCCGCGCCGATGGCGAAGGTCTCGTCCTTGCCGAAGAAGTAGTAGGGGACCGTGTGGCAGGCTTCCACCGTGCCCTTCTCCACGCCGTCCACCACGCCGAAGGCCGGCATCAGCTCGCCGGCGGCGTGCACGGAGATCTCGAACTTGCCGCCCGACATCGCCTTGACCTGGTTGGAGAACACCTCGGCGGCGCCGTAGATGGTGTCGAGCGACTTCGGGAAGCTGGAGGCGAGCCGCCAGCGGATGGCGGTCTGCGCGTGCACGGCGGGCGCGATGCCCGCGGCCAGGACACCGGCAATGCCGGTGTTCTTCAGGACGGAACGGCGATCCATGTCGAACTATCTCCTTCGTTTTCGGCGTGAAGACGCAGATCTTCAGTTCCTTCGTTTGACAGCAGCTGTCAATCGGCTGTCCGGACTGCCGCACACCGGGGGAAAGAGAAGGTTTCGTGACGTGGAACAAGAAAGGGCTCCCGCGGGAGCCCTTCGTGCCCTGGTCCCCGCACCGCGGGGACGATGGATCAGAGCTTCTGCGCCTGCATGAAGCGGTCGAAGGTCGCCTCGGTGAAGCGGAACCACAGGTTCTGGTCCGAGCGGAAGCGGGCGTAGTCGCCGTACACCTTGTTCCAGTTCTGGTTCTTGGTGTTCAGCTCCTGGTACAGGCCCATGGACTGCTTGAAGGCCTCGGCCATCACGTCGGCCGGGAAGGGCCGCAGCTTGGCGCCCTGCGCCACCAGCTGCTTCAGCGCGGCGGGGTTGCGGGCGTCGTACTTCGCCTGCATGTCCACGTGGGCGTAGGCCGAGGCGGCTTCGATGATCGCCTTGTTCTCGGCCGAGAGCGCGTCGTAGGCCTTCCGGTTCACGTACAGGTCCAGCTGCAGGCCGCCTTCCCACCAGCCCGGGTAGTAGTAGTAGGGCGCGACCTTGTGGAAGCCCAGCTTCAGGTCGTCGTAGGGGCCGATCCACTCGGCGGCGTCGATGGTGCCCTTCTCCAGCGCCTGGTAGATCTCGCCGCCCGGGATGTTCTGCGGCACGCCGCCCATGCGCTCCAGCACGCGGCCGGCGAAGCCGCCGATGCGCATCTTCAGGCCTTTGATGTCGGCGACGGTCTTGATCTCCTTGCGGTACCAGCCGCCCATCTGGCAGCCGGTGTTGCCAGCCAGCAGCCCGCGCGCGTTGTACTTCTTGTAGAAGTCGTTCAACAACGCGTCGCCGCCTGCCTGCGTCCACCACGCCTGGTTCAGACGGAAGTTCGGGCCGAACGGGACCGACGTGCCGAAGCCGAAGGTCGGGTCCTTGCCGAAGTAGTAGTACGAAGCCGTGTGACCGATTTCGACGGTGCCGTTCTGAACGGCATCGACGATCGCGAGACCGGGAACGATTTCGCCCGCCGCGAACGGCTGAATCTGGAATTTGCCATCGGTCGCGTCCGAAACGGCCTTGCACATGATTTCCGCTGCGCCGTAAATCGTGTCGAGCGATTTCGGCCAGCTGGTCGGCATGCGCCACTTCAGCTCCGGCGAGGACTGCGCGATCGCCGGGCTCGCAACCGCTGTTGCGGCCAAGCCGACGCCG
>NZ_DASSVG010000093.1:0-14442 GCF_035706265.1 Ramlibacter sp.
GGCCGTCGCCGTCGCCGACCACGGTGAGCGCGGCGAAGCCGAGGATGCGGCCGCCCTTCACCACCTTGGTCACGCGGTTCACCGCGATCATCTTCTCCCGCAGGCCGTCTTCCGGACCGTCACCCTGGGTTCTCGCTTGCACTCGTGCCATTTTGCTGATCCTGTCCGTTAGAACTGCAGGCCCGCTTCACGGGCGGCCTCGGCCAGCGCCTTGACGCGGCCGTGGTAGGCGAAGCCGGCGCGGTCGAACGCGACCTTCTCGACGCCGGCGGCCTTGGCCTTCTCGGCGATGCGCTTGCCGATCTGGGCAGCGGCTTCCACCGTGGCGCCCTTGCCGGCGCCACCGAGCTGCGAACGCACTTCGGCTTCGGCGGTGGAGGCGGTGGCCAGCACCCTGGAGCCGTCGTCGGAGATCAGGCTCGCGTAGATGTGCAGGTTGGTGCGGTTCACCGTCAGGCGGGCGACGCCCTGCTTGGCGATGCGGATGCGGGTCTGCTTCGCACGGCGCAGACGCTGTTCCTTCTTGGTCAACATCGTCATGCTCCTTACTTCTTCTTGGTTTCCTTGATCACGATCTTCTCGTCCGCGTAGCGGATGCCCTTGCCCTTGTAGGGCTCGGGCGGGCGGACGGCGCGGATCTCGGCGGCCAGCTGGCCCACGCGCTGGCGATCGGCACCCTTGATGACGATTTCCGTCGGGGTGGGGGTCGCGGCGGTGATGCCGGCGGGCATCTCGATGTTCACGGGGTGCGAGTAGCCGACCTGCAGGTTCAGCTTGTTGCCCTGCGCGGCGGCGCGGTAGCCCACGCCCACCAGCGACAGCTTCTTCTCGAAGCCCTTGGTGACGCCCACGACCATGTTGTTCACCAGCTGGCGCATGGTGCCGCTCATGGCGTTGGCTTCACGCGATTCGTCCGCGGGGACGAACGTCAGCTTGCCGCCCTCGTTGTTCACCTTGACCAGGCCGTTGGTGGCGAGCTGCAGCGTGCCGCCCGCGCCCTTGACGCTGATCTGGTCTTCCTTGATGGCCACGTCGACGCCCTGCGGGACGGCGACCGGCGATTTTCCGACTCGGGACATGTTCCTATCCTTCGCTTAGGCGACGTAGCACAGCACTTCGCCACCGACACCGGTAGCGCGCGCCTTGCGGTCGGTCATCACGCCCTTGGGCGTGGTCACGATGGCGACGCCGAGGCCGTTCATGACCTGGGGGATCGCGTCGCGGCCCTTGTAGACGCGCAGGCCGGGACGGCTCACGCGCTCGATGCGCTCGATCACGGGACGGCCGGCGTAGTACTTGAGGGCGATCTCGAGCTCGCTCTTGTTGCCCTCGGTCTTCACCTGGAAGCCGTCGATGTAACCCTCGTCCTTCAGCACCTGGGCGATGGCCACCTTCACCTTGGAAGAGGGCACCGTCACCGTGGCCTTGGAGACCATCTGCGCGTTGCGGATGCGCGTCAGCAGATCGGAGATGGGATCACTCATGCTCATATGTATCTCTCCTGCCTGCGCTTACCAGCTGGCCTTGATGACACCGGGGATGTCGCCGGTGAAGGCCATTTCGCGCACCTTGTGGCGCGTGATGCCGAACTGGCGGAAGGTGCCGCGGGCACGGCCGGTCAGCTCGCAGCGGTTGCGCTGGCGGGTGGGGTTGGCGTTGCGCGGGAGCTTCTGCAGCGCCAGGCGGGCGGCCATGCGCTCGTCGTCGCTCTTCTTCGCGTCGTTGGCGATCGTCTTCAGCTCTTCGTACTTCTTCGCGTACTGGGCGACCAGCTTGTCACGCTTCAGTTCACGCTGGATCAAAGCAGTTTTTGCCACAGTGCACCTATCAGGACTTGAACGGGAAACGGAAGCCGGCCAGCAGTGCCTTGCACTCGTCGTCCGTCTTCGCCGTGGTGGTGATCGAGATGTTCAGGCCGCGGATGGCGTCGACCTTGTCGTACTCGATTTCCGGGAAAATGATCTGTTCCTTGACGCCGATGTTGTAGTTGCCGCGGCCGTCGAAGGCGCGCGAGCTCACACCACGGAAGTCACGCACGCGCGGCAGGGCCACGGTGATGAAGCGGTCGAGGAATTCGTACATGCGCTGGCCGCGCAGCGTCACCATCGTGCCGATGGCCTGGCCTTCGCGGATCTTGAAGCCGGCGATGGCCTTCTTGGCCTTGGTCACCACGGGCTTCTGGCCGGCGATCTTGGTCAGGTCGCCGACGGCGTTTTCCATCACCTTCTTGTCGGCCACGGCCTCGCTCACGCCCATGTTCAGCGTGATCTTGGTGATGCGCGGCACTTCCATCGGCGACTTGTAGCCGAACTTCTCGGTCAGCTCCTTGGCGACCTTGGTGCGGTAGTGATCTTGCAGACGTGCGGGCATGGTCAGGCCACCTTGATTTCTTCGCCGGACGACTTGAACACGCGCTTGCGGTTGTCGCCATCGACCTTGATCCCGACCCGGTCAGCCTTGCCGGTCGAGGGGTTGTAGATCGCCACGTTGGAGATGTGGATCGGCATGGCCTTCTCCACGATGCCGCCGGTGGTGCCCTTCAGCGGGTTCGGCTTGGTGTGCTTCTTCACCAGGTTGATGCCTTCGATGACGACGTGCTCGTCGTCCTTGCGCAGCACCACGGTGCCGCGCTTGCCCTTGTCGCGGCCGGTCAGCACGATGACCTGGTCACCCTTGCGGATCTTGTTCATGGCGGTTCCTTACAGGACTTCCGGGGCCAGGGACACGATCTTCATGAACTTCTCGGTACGCAGTTCGCGCGTGACCGGGCCGAAGATGCGGGTGCCGATGGGCTCCAGCTTGTTGTTGAGCAGCACGGCGGCATTGCCGTCGAACTTGACGAGGGAGCCGTCGCCACGGCGGATGCCCTTGGCGGTGCGGACGACCACGGCGCTGTAGACCTCGCCCTTCTTGACGCGGCCGCGCGGCGCGGCTTCCTTGATGCTCACCTTGATGATGTCGCCGACGCTCGCGTAGCGACGCTTGGAGCCGCCCAGCACCTTGATGCAAAGAACGGACTTCGCGCCGGTGTTGTCGGCGACTTCGAGCCGAGATTCAGTCTGGATCATTTCGTTTATTCCCAACTTGACCCGAACACTCCGCACCGGACGATCCGGCAAGGCATCGGGACAGTCTTGGGCCCGCCGTCACTGAAGGACCCGCAGGCCCGCCAATTCCGAATGGGCGACGCCACTTCAAGGAAGCGGCCTGGACAATAGCCACCTCACCTCCGAAGAGGCGAGCCCGCGATTATGACCGATTGACAGGATTTGTCAAATGGGTCCTACAGCCTGCCCGTAGGTCCTCGCCAGCGCCTTGAAAGCCTCGGCCTGCGGATCCGCCCCCGTCTCGGCCTGCAGCAGCGCGGCGACTTCGTCCGCCAGCTGCCCCGCCATCGCGGCGTCGAGGAACAGCAGGCGAAACCGCCGCGCCAGCACGTCTTCGACCGTCCGCGCATATTCATGGCGGGCGGCGAAGCGGACCATCGCGGCCGTCAGCCCACCTCCCAGGTGGCGGTGGTCGCCCCCCAGGGAGGTGACCTGGGCCGCCTCGGATCCATAGAGATGGGGCCCGGGCGCCGCGCTCAACGGCGTGGGCGCAGCGCCCCGCCCCGGCGCGCCGACCAACGGCAAGTCGGCAGTCACTCCCGTGGCAGCCTGCGGCAGCAAATGGGCCGCGAAACATTTCTCCAGCACGTCCTCCGCCATCGCGCGGTAGGTCGTCCATTTGCCGCCGGTCACGGTGACCAGGCCGGAGCGGCTCACCAGCACCGTGTGCTCGCGGCTGAGCGTCTTGGTCGGCTCGTCGCCGTTGCCCACCGGCCGGACCAGCGGGCGCAGGCCCACCCAGGTACTGCGCAGGTCCTGGACCCGCGGCGCCCGCACCAGGTAGCGGCCGGATTCCTGCAGGATGAAGTCCAGTTCCTGCTGGAACGGCCGCGGCTCGCGCGGCAGGTCATCGCGCGGGGTGTCGGTGGTGCCCAGGATCAGCTTGCCGAGCCAAGGCACGGCGAACAGCACCCGCCCATCGGCGGTCTTCGGCACGATCAGCGCGTGCTGGCCGGGCAGGAAATCCCGGTCGACAACCACGTGCACGCCCTGGCTGGGCGCCACCATCGGCTGTGCTGCGCGGCCGATGGCCCTGCCGTCCTGCTGGCGCAGCGCGTCGACCCAGACTCCGGTGGCGTTCACCACGCAGCGGGCCTGCAGGCGGAATTCGCGCCCGGTCTCCGCATCGCGCGCCGCCACGCCGCTCACCCGGCCTTCCGTATAGAGGAGCTGGGTGACCTCGCAGTAGTTGACGACCAGGGCGCCGTGCACGGCCGCCGTGCGGGCCAGCGCCAGCGCCAGCCGGGCGTCGTCGAACTGGCCGTCCCAGTAGCGGATGCCGCCCTTGAGGCCCTGCGGCTGCGCGGTCGGCAGCGCCTGCAGCGTGCGCCCGCGGGTGAGGAACTCGGTGCGGCCGAGGCCGGCGACGCCGGCCAGCGCGTCGTACATCACCCGCCCGGCGCCGTAGAAGGGCATCTCCCACAGCTTGTAGGTCGGCAGCACGAAGGGCAGCGGCTGCGCCAGGTGCGGCGCGTTGCGCAGCAGGGTGGTGCGTTCGTGCAAGGCCTCGCGCACCAGGCCGATGTCGCCCTGCGCCAGGTAGCGCACGCCGCCGTGCACCAGCTTGGTGGCCCGCGAGGACGTGCCCTTGGCGAAATCGTACGACTCCAGCAGCACGACGCTCAGCCCGCGGGAGGCCGCGTCCAGGGCCACGCCCAATCCCGTGGCGCCGCCGCCCACCACCGCCAGGTCCCAGGTTCCGGAGCGCGCCAGGCGCTCCAGCAGTTCTTCGCGCCGCGTCGGGAGCGCAGGCGCTGCTGCCGCGTCGGTCAAGGCTGGGCCCACCCCTTCGCGCGTTCCACCGCCTGGCGCCAGCGCGCCAGCTTGGCCAGGCGCTGCGGCTCGGCCAGGCGCGGCTCGAAGCGGCGCTCGGCCTGCCACTGGGCCGCGATCTCGTCGCCGCCCTGCCAGAAGCCGGTGGCCAGGCCCGCGAGATAGGCGGCGCCGAGCGCGGTGGTCTCGGTCACCTTCGGCCGCACCACCGGCACGCCCAGGAAATCCGCCTGCATCTGCATCAGCAGGTTGTTGCGCGAGGCGCCGCCGTCCACCCGCAGCTCGGTCAGCGGGATGCGGGCGTCGCGCGCCATGGCGCCGAACACGTCGGCCGACTGCAGCGCGATCGCCTCCAGCGCGGCGCGGGCGATGTGGGCGCGGCCGGTGCCGCGTGTGAGGCCCACCAGCGTGCCGCGGGCGTAGCCGTCCCAGTCCGGCGTGCCCAGTCCCGCGAAGGCGGGCACCAGGTACACGTCGCCGGTGTCGTCCACCTGCGCCGCGAGCGATTCCACTTCGGCCGCCGACTGGATGATCTGCAGGCCGTCGCGCAGCCATTGCACGGTGGCGCCGGCCACGAAGACGCTGCCTTCGAGGCAGTAGGCCGTGCGGTGCATGCCCGGCGGGCCTTGCCAGCCCACCGTGGTGAGCAGGCGATTGCCGCTGGCCACCGGCTGCGCGCCGGTGTTCATCAGCATGAAGCAGCCGGTGCCGTAGGTGTTCTTGGCCATGCCGGGCGCGAAGCAGGCCTGGCCGAAGGTGGCGGCCTGCTGGTCGCCCGCGATGCCCGCGATCGGCAGCGCCGCGCCGAACAGCGAGGACTCGGTCTCGGCGATCACCGCGCTGGAAGGCAGCACGTCCGGCAGCACCGCGCGCGGCACGCGCAGCAGCGCCAGCAGCTCGTCGTCCCAGTCCTGCGCGTGCAGGTCGAACAGCAGCGTGCGCGAGGCGTTGCTCGCATCGGTGGCGTGCACGCGGCCGCCGGTGAGGTTCCAGACCAGCCAGCTGTCGATGGTGCCGAAGGCGAGCTCGCCGGCCTCGGCGCGGGCGCGCGCGCCCGGCACGTGGTCCAGCAGCCATTCGATCTTGGTGCCGGCGAAATAGGCGTCGATGACGAGGCCGGTCTTCTGCTGGATGCGCGCGGCAGCGCGCGCGTTGGCGCGCAGTTCGTCGCAGCGCGGCGCCGTGCGCCGGTCCTGCCAGACGATGGCGTTGGCCACGGGCTGGCCGGTGGCGCGGTCCCACAGCAGCGTGGTCTCGCGCTGGTTGGTGATGCCGATCGCGGCCACCTCCGCGCAGCCGCCGACCTTGTCCAGGGCCTCGAGCGCCACCGCATGCTGCGTGGCCCAGATCTCGCGCGCGTCGTGCTCCACCCATCCGGGCTGCGGGAAGATCTGCGCGAACTCGCGCTGCGCCAGCGCCACCACCTGGCCGGCCCGGTCGAACACGATCGCGCGCGAACTCGTCGTGCCCTGGTCCAGGGCGAGAACGTATTTCATGGGCCGGCAGCGTAACCGATGCGCCGAGGCAGCGACTAGACTCGCCGCCCATGCTGTTGTCGCCGAGCCCCATGGTGTCGCGTCGCGTGCTGCTGCGCGGGGCCGCAGCCGCCTGCGCGCTGGCCGCGGCGGGCTGCGCCACGCGCCGCGCCGCGCCGGCAGCGCAAGGCCCGTCGCAGTTGCGCCTGCTGGGAGAGAAGATCCTGCCGCACGGCCTGCAGGTGCAGGGCACGACGGTGGGCGGGCTCTCGGGCCTGGACCACGATCCGGCCAGCGGCCTGTGGGTGGCCTTGAGCGACGACCGCTCCGCGCTGCAGCCGGCGCGCTTCTACACCTTGCGCGTGGACGTGCGCGCGAGCGGACTCGAGGTCGAAGTGCTGGCGCCCGTCACCTTGCGCCAGGCGGCCGGCACGCCCTTTCCGAAGCGCCAGGCCGGCGGCGAAGTGGTCGATCCGGAAGCCATCCGCCTGCTGCCCGGCGGACGCGGCATCCTCTGGACCAGCGAGGGCGACTACCCCGCCAACCAGTCGCCGTCCGTGCGCGAAGCGCGCCTGGACGGCAGCTTCGTGCGCGAACTGGACGTGCCGCCGATGTTCCGCTTCATCCGCCCGGGCACCGGCCCGCGCGCGAACCGCACCTTCGAGGGCCTGGCGCTCGCGCCCGACGGGCGCACGGCGTGGGTCGGCATGGAGGCGGCGCTGCACCAGGACGGCCCGGAGCCGGGCGTCGGCCGGCCCGGCGGCCCGTGCCGCTTCACCGCGTTCGACCTCGCCTCGGGCCGCGCCGTGCGCCAGGTCGCCTACCTGCCCGACGCGATCCCGCAGGCGCCGGTGCTGCCCGGCGCCGCCGACAACGGCGTGAGCGAGATCCTGATGATCGACGCCGCGCGCATGCTGGTGCTGGAACGCGCCTTCATGGCCGGCATCGGCATGTCGCTGCGCCTGTACGAGGTCGAGACCCGCGAAGGCAGCGACACGCTGGCGCTGCCGCGGCTGGAAGCCGGCAACCACCGCGCGTGCCCCAAGCGCTTCGTGGCCGATCTCGCGCAGCACGCCCTCTCGCGCCTCGACAACACGGAAGGCATGTGCTGGGGCCGGCGGCTGCCGGGCGGGCGGCGCTCGCTGGTGCTCGTGAGCGACGACAATTTCAGCACCCGGCAGGTCACGCAGTTCGCGGCT
Organism: Ramlibacter sp.; assembly: GCF_035706265.1. GTDB lineage: Bacteria > Pseudomonadota > Gammaproteobacteria > Burkholderiales > Burkholderiaceae_C > Ramlibacter. The sequence continues at coordinate 7,555 of NZ_DASSVG010000093.1, forward strand.
TTCGAATACCTGGGAGAGGAATGATGGACAACTCGCGCATCGCATTCATCGGCGGCGGCAACATGGCCAGCGCCATCGTCGGCGGACTGATCCGCCAGGGCCTCGCGCCGGCGCAGATCGCCGTCGTCGAGCCGTTCGCGCAGGCCCGCGAGCGGCTGCGGCAGCAGTTCGGCGTCACCGCCGAAGAACAGGCGGGCGCGGCCGTCGCCTCCTGCGGGCTGGTCGTGTGGGCGGTCAAGCCGCAGACCTTCAAGGAGGCGGCGGCGCAGGCGGGCCCCCACGTGCGGCAGGCGCTGCACCTGAGCGTGGCGGCCGGCATCCGCTCCGACAGCATCGCGGCCTGGCTGGGCAGCGAGCGCGTCGTGCGCGCCATGCCCAACACGCCGGCGCTGGTGGGCAAGGGCATGACGGCGCTGTTCGCGCGCGCGGGCGTGACGGCTGCCGAGAAGGCGCGGGTCGAACAGGTGATCGCCACCACCGGCGAGTTCCTGTGGGTGGACGCGGAGAAGCAGCTCGATGCCGTGACGGCGCTCTCCGGCTCCGGCCCGGCCTACGTGTTCTATTTCCTCGAGGCGATGACGCAGGCGGGCGAAGAGATGGGCTTGGGCGCCGAGCAGGCGCGGCGGCTCGCCGTCGGCACTTTCGCCGGCGCCTCGGAGCTGGCGCGGGCGTCGGAAGAGCCGCTGCAGCTGCTGCGTGAGCGGGTGACGTCCAAGGGCGGCACGACCTACGCAGCGCTCACCTCGATGGAGCAGGCCCAGGTCAAGGCCGCATTCGTGCGGGCGCTGCACGCGGCGTGCAAGCGGGCGGAGGAACTGGGCGACGAGTTCGGCCGGTAGCCTGGCGCTGGAGCGAAGCGCAAGCCCAGCGATGCGCGCAAGCGCTGGGCTTCGGGCTTCGCCGCTCAGCTCCAGCCTACGAAAACAGGAAGCCGGCGACGGTTCCGGCGAACAGCGCGAACCCGAACCAGTGGTTCACCCGGAAGGCCTTGAAGCAGCCTTCGCGCGAGCGGTCGCGGATCAGCGTGTAGTGCCACGCGGCCTGCGCGCCTGCCGCCGCTGCGGTGAGCGCGATGAACAGCGGCGGGATGCGCCCCACCATCACCACGGCCCACACGACGATCGCGGCGACGTAGCAGGCCATCACCACCGCCACGTCCGAGCGCCCCAGCGTGATGGCGGAAGTCTTGATGCCGATGCGCAGGTCGTCGTCGCGATCGACCATCGCGTACTCGGTGTCGTAGGCGAGCACCCAGAAGAGATTCCCCAGCAGCAGCACCCAGGCGAGCAGCGGAACGTGCCCCTGCACCGCCGCGAACGCCATCGGGATGCCGAAGCTGAAGGCGATGCCCAGCACCGCCTGCGGCATCGAGACGAAGCGCTTGGCATAGGGATAGATCACCGAGATCGCCAGCGCCGCGAAGGACCAGGCGATGGCCGCCGCATTGGTCGTCAGCACCAGCGCGAAAGCCGCCAGCGCCAGCACGGCGCCCAGCACCAGCGCCTCGCGCACCGACACCGCGCCGGTCGTGACGGGCCGCTGCGCGGTGCGCTTCACGTGGCGGTCGAACTCGCGGTCGGCCACGTCGTTGACGCAGCAGCCGGCGCTGCGCATCAGGATCGTGCCGAGCGTGAACACGGCCACCAGGTGCCAGCCCGGAAAGCCGCCGGCGGCGATCCACAAGGCGTACAGCGAGGGCCACAGCAGCAGCAGCCAGCCCGCGGGGCGGTCCCAGCGGATCAGGTCGAGGTAGAGCGCGAGCTTGCCCTTTTCCATCACGAGGTACCCAGGCCCAGGCGGCGCAGGTCGAGGCGGCCGTCGCGCATCGGCGGGCACCAGAAATAGGAGCCGCTCACCGGCTTCGAGATCCCGAACAGCGCGTCGGTGAGGCCGTCGTCGTAGCCGGCCATGCGGCGCATCTGCGCCTCGAAGGCGTAGAAGGACTTGCCGAAGGCCACGAACAGCAGGCCCGCCCGCATGCCCTCCATCCAGGGCATGGAGCGGCGAAGCACGAAGGCTTCGGGATCGAAGCTCTCCTGCGCGGTGCGCTTCACGTGCGCCGTCTCGGGCGCGTCCTCCAGTTCCTCGTTGTCCGTCAGGCGGCGGCCGATGATGTGGTCGCGGGCCTGGTCCTCCACCGCCTCGAAGGCGTCGATGTCGTGCACCCACTGCTGCACGGCGACGTAGCTGGCGCCGTCGAGCCCTTCGCCCAGGCCGTGGGCGAAGGCGGCCTCTTCCGCGGCCTCGCCTTCCGGGTTTTCGGTGCCATCCTCGAAGCCGGTGAGGTCCTTGCCGTGGCGCTCGTCCCAGGCGTGGCGGAAGGCATCGACCACGTGCTGCGGCACGAAGGCCGGCGCCAGCGCCTTCTGCACCTTGCGCGTGACGTGCAGCAGGTCGCCGAGGTCGGAGCCGCGCAGCCAGGCCCACAGTGTGCCGGGGGTGGAAGGCACCTCCACGCCGTGGGCCGAGAAGTCCGGGAACTCGTGCAGCCCGGGGATCTCGGCGCCCAGCGCGTGCACCAGCGAGGGCCCGAGGCCCAGCACCACGTCGCTGCCGTCGACGAGCGGCGTGACGCGCGTGAGCGCCTCCTTGACGTCGGCGACGCCCACGGCAGGGTCGGCGAGTCGGAACCAGACGTAGCGCGCCACCGCCGGCAGCGCATCGAGGATGCCGGGCTGGTGCAGCCGGGCGGGGGTGTCGGGTATTTCTCTCATGGCATCAGGACAGGCGCTTCACGCCCGGGAGTTCGCAGGCATAGATCGCGTTGCGCAGGGCGGCGATGGCCTCGTAGCGGGTGAAGCTGCGGCGCCAGGCCAGCACCACGCGCCGGCTCGGCGGCTCGCCCTCGAAGGGGATGTACTTGACGAAGGCCTGGTCCTCGCTGCGCCGCTTGGGCTTGGTCGAGAACGCCTCCTTGGGCACCGACAGGCGCGGCACCAGCGTCACGCCCATGCCGGCCGCCACCATGTGCTTGATCGTCTCCAGCGAGGAGCCTTCGAAGCTCTTGCGGATGCCCTCCGCGTCGCTGGAGAAGCGGGCGAATTCGGGGCACACCTCCAGCACGTGGTCGCGGAAGCAGTGGCCGGTGCCGAGCAGCAGCATCGTCTCCTGCTTCAGTTCCTCGGCGTTGATCGCCTTGTGCGTGGACAGCGGATGGTTGCTCGGCACCGCGGCGAGGAAGGGCTCGTCGTACAGCGGCGCGATCGCGAGTCCCGTATCCGGAAAGGGCTCGGCCATGATGGCGCAGTCGATCTCGCCGGTGCGCAGCATCTCCAGCAGCTTGACGGTGAAGTTCTCCTGCAGCATCAGAGGCATCTGCGGCGTGCGCGCGATGGCCTGGCGCACCAGGTCCGGCAGCAGGTAGGGGCCGATGGTGTAGATCACGCCCAGGCGCAGCGGGCCGGCGAGCGGGTCCTTGCCGCGCTTGGCGATCTCCTTGATCGCCGCGGCCTGCTCCAGCACGCTCTGCGCCTGGCGCACGATCTCCTCGCCCAAGGGCGTGACGGCGACCTCGTTGGCGCTGCGCTCGAACAGCTTCACCTCGAGCTCGTCCTCCAGCTTCTTGATCGCCACCGACAGCGTCGGCTGCGAGACGAAGCAGGCTTCCGCCGCGCGGCCGAAATGCTTTTCGCGCGCGACCGCCACGATGTACTTGAGCTCGGTGAGCGTCATGGGTTCGACTTGGGTCGAGGCCTCGCGGAATGCTATCGGGTCCGCTCAGGCCTTCAGGTATTCCGATTTTCCACCCAACCAGCGGCTCACGTGGCGCTCTGCGAGCTCCGGATGTCGGTCGAGCATCCGCGGCGCCACTTCGCGCGCCCATTCCAGCAGCGGCGCATCGAGGGCGAGATCGGCGAATCGCAGCAGCGGCGCGCCGGACTGGCGAGCACCGAGGAATTCGCCCGGGCCGCGGATTTCCAGGTCGCGGCGGGCGATCTCGAAGCCGTCGCTGGTCTCCGCCATCGCCTTCAGGCGGGCCCGGGCCGTGTCGCCGAGCCGGCCGTTGTCGCCGGCCGAATACAAAAGAACGCAGGCCGAAGCCGCCGCGCCGCGGCCGACGCGCCCGCGCAACTGGTGCAGCTGCGACAGGCCGAAGCGCTCGGCATGCTCGATCACCATCAGCGAGGCGTTGGGCACGTCGACGCCGACCTCGATCACCGTGGTGGAGACCAGCACACCCATCTGGCCGCCGGTGAAGAGCGCCATCACCGCCTTCTTCTCCGGCGGCGGCATGCGCGAATGCAGCAGGCCCACCAGCACGCCGGGCAGCGCCTCGCTCAGTTGCTGGTGGGTGGCGGTGGCGTTGGTGAGGTCCAGCGTCTCGCTTTCCTCGATCAGCGGGCACACCCAGTAGACCTGCCGGCCCTGCGCCACCTGGGCGCGGATGCGCTCGACCACCTCGTCGCGGCGGCGGTCGGAGATCAGCTTGGTGACGACGGGCGTGCGGCCGGGGGGCAGTTCGTCGATGGTGGAGACGTCGAGGTCGGCGTAGTAGCTCATGGCGAGCGTGCGCGGGATGGGCGTAGCGGACATCATCAGGAGGTGCGGCTCGCCGCCCTCCTCCTGCGGCTTGCCCCGCAGCGCGAGCCGTTGCTCCACGCCGAAGCGATGCTGTTCGTCGATGATCGCCAGCGCCAGCGCCTTGAACTGCACCTGCTCCTGGATCACCGCATGGGTGCCGACCACCAGCGCCGCCTCGCCGCTGGCGATCAGCGCCAGCATCCCGGTGCGCTCCTTCTTGCGCTGGCTGCCGGTGAGCCAGGCCACGCGCAGGCCGCGCGGCGCCAGCAGCGGCTCCAGCCAGCCGATCAGCTTGCGGAAGTGCTGTTCCGCGAGGATCTCGGTCGGCGCCATCAGCGCGCACTGCCAGCCGGCGTCGATCGCGATGGCGGCCGCGAGCGCCGCCACCACCGTCTTGCCGGAACCGACGTCGCCTTGCAGCAGACGGTGCAGCGGGCGCTCGCGTGCGAGCCCCTGCGCGATCTCCTCCGACACGCGGCGCTGCGCGTGGGTGAGCTGGAAGGGCAGCGCCGCCAGCAACTGCTCGTGCAGCCCGCCGGGGCGCGGTCGCAAGGCCGGCGCACGCAGGCGGTCGTGCTCGCGCCGGCTCTGCACCTGCGACAGCTGCTGCGCGAGCAGCTCCTCCGCCTTCAGGCGCTGCCAGGCCGGATGGCTGCGATCCTCCAGCGCCGCCAGCGAAACCTCCGGCGTGGGGTGGTGCAGGAACTGCAGGGCCTGCTTCAGCGTCCATTCGCGCGCGCGCCCAGGCGCCGGCGGTGCATCGGGCGGGATGGTCTCGGACAGGTCGGCCCGCTGCAGGCCGCTGGCGACCGCCTTGCGCAGGTAGGCCTGCGGCAGGCTCGCCACGCTGGAATACACCGGCGTCAGCGCCTGCGGCAGCGCGCCGCCGGCGGCCTTCCAGGACGGATGCACCATCTGCCAGCCCAGGAAGCCGCCCTTGACCTCGCCGCGGATGCGCAGGTGCGCGCCCACGGCGAGCGACTTCTGCTGCGAGGGATAGAAGGTGAAGAAGCGCAGCACGCAGGTGTCGGTGCCGTCGTCCACCTTCACCACCAGTTGCCGCCGCGGCCGGTACTGCACCTGGCTCTCGACCACCGTCGCCTCGATCTGGATCGTGTCGCCCTCGCGCGCGTCGCGCAGCTTGACGATCCGCGTCTCGTCCTCGTAGCGCAGGGGGATGTGCAGGGCCAGGTCGATGTCGCGTTCGAGGCCCAGCTTGATGAGGGCTTTCTGCGGTTCGGACAGCGCCTTGGGTTCCGGCATGGGACAATTCTGCCCTGCAATTTCTTTCCACTTGGAACGGGTCCGTCCGGCCCTCAAGCACATGCGCCACTTCACCCTGGGCGATTTCGATTTCGCCCTGCCTCCCGAACTGATCGCCCAGCACCCCGCCGCCGAACGCAGCGGCTCGCGGCTGCTGGATGGCACCGGCGCTGCGCCGGTCGATCGCGTCTTCCGTGAACTCCCCACCCTGCTGCAGCCGGGCGACCTGCTGGTGTTCAACGACACCCAGGTCGTGAAGGCGCGCCTGTTCGGCGAGAAGCCCACCGGAGGCAGGCTGGAACTGCTGGTGGAACGCGTGCTGGGCGAGCGCGAGGTCGTGGCCCACATGAAGGTGAGCAAGAAGCCGCCGGTGGGCACTGAGCTGCGCATGGACGGCGGCTTCGGCGCCACCCTGCTCGGGCGCTGGCCGGAGGAAGACGGCCCGCTGTTTCGCCTCGCCTTCAGCGAGGACCCGTACGCGGTGATGGAGCGGCACGGCCACGTGCCGCTGCCGCCCTACATCACGCACGCCGACACGGCCGAAGACGCGCGCCGCTACCAGACCGTGTTCGCGAAAAATCCGGGCGCGGTCGCCGCGCCCACCGCCGCCCTGCACTTCGATGAAGCGGTGCTGGCGGCGCTGGATGCCCGCGGCGTGCAGCGCGCCAGCGTCACGCTGCACGTCGGCGCCGGCACCTTCCAGCCCGTGAAGACCGAGGACATCGCGCAGCACCGCATGCACAGCGAGTGGTACCAGGTGCCCGCGGCGACGCAGCAGGCGATCGCGGAGCTGCGCGCGCGCGGCGGCCGGCTGGTGGCCGTGGGGACGACCACGGTGCGCACGCTCGAATCCTGGGCCCGCAGCGGCCAGGCGAGCGGGGACACCGACATCTTCATCACGCCCGGCTTCGAATTCCGCCAGGTCGACCTGCTGCTGACGAATTTCCACCTGCCCAAGTCCACCCTGCTGATGCTGGTGAGCGCCTTCGCCGGCTACGAGCACGCGATGGCGCTGTACCGCCACGCAGTCGAAAGCCACTACCGCTTCTTCAGCTATGGCGACGCCATGCTGCTCGCGCGCACCTGAATCCCATCACGATGCTG
>NZ_DASSVG010000094.1:0-12387 GCF_035706265.1 Ramlibacter sp.
GTCCGATCACGGACACCGCCGCCACCGGCTGGCCGCGGTCGTCGAACACGGGCGCAGCGAGCGCCGCCACGCCCGGCAGGCGCTCGTTGACCGCGACCTCGTACCAGCGCTCGCGCACGGTGGAGAGCATGCGCTCGACCGTCGCCACGTCGCGCGGCGCCTCGCCGGCCAGCCCCGGAGCCGGTGCCGCGAGCGCGGCGGCGCGCTTCTCGGCCGGCTGGAAGGCGAGGATGGCGCGGCCGAGCGCGGAAGACACCGCCGGGATCACCGAGCCCGGCCGGATCGTGAGCGCCACCTGGTCGTTGCGCGTGAGCGTCTCGATCACCGTCACATCCGCCGCCCCGGCCTGGATCGCGAGCGCCACGGTCTGTCCGCTGTCCACGTGCAGGCGCGCCAGGTGCGTTTCGGCCATGTTGCGCAGATCGAAGCTCTCGGCCACGGTGATCGCGAAGCGGTAGGCCTTCCAGCCGAGCCGGTAGCGGTCGCTCGCCGGATCCTGCTACACGAAGCCGAGCTCGCGCAGCGTGACCAGGTGGCGGTGCACGCGGGCCTTGGTCTGCTGCAGCCGGCGCGCGAGCTCGCTGGTGCCGACGGGCACGTCGCTGTTGGCCAGCTGCTCCAGCACGGCGAAGGCGACGCCCACCGCCTGCACGGATGCAGCCAGCGCCTTGGGTTCCTCGGCAGGGATTTGCTCGGTCATGGTTGACAGCCTGAACGGCTAGATCCTATCATTTCTCGGCAAACGAGACAATCGTATCGTATAGCGAGACAAATAAAGGATTCGCCGATGAAAGAGATCCCCATCCGGTGGCAGCCGGGCACCTACACCCGGGTGCCCTATGGCGTCTTCCAGCGCGAGGACGTGCTCGAAGCCGAGCAGCGCCGCATCTTCGAGGGCCCGGTCTGGAACTTCCTCGGCCTCGAAGCCGAAGTGCCCAACGCGGGCGACTTCAAGTCCACCTTCGTCGGCCGCATGCCGGTGGTGATGACGCGCGACACCGACGGCGAGGTCTACGCCTTCGAGAACCGCTGCGCCCACCGCGGTGCGCTGATCTGCCTGGACGAGTTCGGCAACGCGCCCGAACACACCTGCGTCTACCACGCCTGGCGCTACGACCTGCAGGGCAACCTGCGCGGCATCGCCTTTGACAAGGGCGTCAACGGCAAGGGCGGCATGCCCGAGAGCTTCTGCCGCGAGCACCACGGCCCGCGCAAGCTGCGCACCACCACCTTCTGCGGGCTCGTCTTCGGTAGCCTGCACGACGACGTGCCGCCGATCGAGGAATACCTGGGCGAGGAAGTAACGGGCCGGCTCGAGCGCGTGCTGGGCCGTCCGGTCGAGGTGATCGGCCGCTTCACGCAGGCGCTGCCGAACAACTGGAAGCTCTACACCGAGAACGTCCGCGACACCTACCACGCGAGCCTGCTGCACACCTTCTTCACCACCTTCGGCATCACCCGCCTGACGCAGGAAGGCGGCGTGATCATCAGCGAGGACGGCGGCAACCATGCCAGCGCCTCGTACAGCCGGGTGATCGACGGCGCCGAGGGCGCCTACAAGCAGCAGGCAATCCGCTCCGACAACCAGGAGCTGCAGATCGGCGACCTGTCCATGCTCGAGAGCGTCGACGAGATCGGCGACGGCATCGTGCTGCAGATCCTGAGCGTGTTCCCCGGCTTCGTGCTGCAGCAGATCCAGAACTGCCTGGCCGTGCGCCAGCTGCTGCCCAAGGGCGTGGAGCGCAGCGAGCTGAACTGGACCTACCTCGGCTTCGCCGACGACACGCCGGAGCAGCGCAACGTGCGGCTCAAGCAGCTGAACCTGGTGGGCCCTGGCGGCTTCATCTCGATGGAAGACGGCGCCGTCGGCGGCTTCGTGCAGCGCGGCATCGCCGGCGCGCAAGACCTCGAGGCGATCGTCGAGATGGGCGGTGACTCGGTGGCGTCCAGCGACGGACGCGCCACCGAAACCTCGGTGCGCGGCTTCTGGAAGGCGTACCGCCGCCACATGGAGATCTGAGATGGTCGACGTGCTCGCCCTGGCCGCCTTCAACGCGGCCTACGCCCAGGTCATCGACAGCGACCGGCTGGAACAGTGGCCCTCCTTCTTCACCGAGCGGTGCAGCTACCGCATCACCAACAGCGACAACGCGCGCGAAGGCCTGCCGGCCGGCATCGTGTACGCGGATTCGCGCGCCATGCTGGAGGATCGCGTCGCGGCCCTGCGCGAGGCGAACATCTACGAGCGGCACCGCTACCGGCACCTGCTGGGCCTGCCCTTCGTCACGTCGGCCGACGAGCACGGCGCCGTCGCCAGCACGCCCTTCATGGTGGCGCGGATCATGCACACCGGCGAGACGGCGCTGTTCGCCACCGGCGAGTACCGCGACCGCTTCGAGCGCGTCGAGGGCCGCCTGCTGCTGGCCGAACGCGTGGCCGTGTGCGACAGCAACGTGACCGACACGCTGCTGGCGCTGCCGCTCTGACATGGTTCGCAGGATCGCGCTGTCCACCGGCGACCCGAACGGGATCGGGCCGGAAATCGTCCTGAAGACGCTGGACGCGCTGCGGGGCGAATCCGGCCTCCAGGCCACCGTCTTCGGTGCCGGCGAAGTCCTGGCGCAGACGGCGCAGCGGCTGGGCCTGGAGCAGCTGCTCTCGGCCACCCCGCACCGCGAGTGCGGCACGCTGGCACCCGGCGCTTTCCGCCCGGGCGAGGTCAGCGCGGAAGCCGGCGCCAGCACCATCGCGGCCGCCACGGCAGCCATCCAGGCCTGCCGGTCCGGCGAGTTCGACGCGGTGGTGGCGGGGCCGCACCACGAGACGGCGATCGCGAAGGCGGGCATTGCGTTCAGCGGCTATCCCTCGCTGCTCGCCCGTGCCTGCGAGCAGCCCCCCGACAGCGTGTTCCTGATGCTGGTGGGCGGCGGGCTGCGCATCGTGCACGTCACGCTGCACGAAAGCGTGGCCTCGGCGCTGGCCCGCATGTCGCCCGACCTGGTCGTCGCGGCGACGCAGGCCGGCGTACGCGCCTGCCGCACCATGGGCCTCGCGCAGCCGCGCGTCGCCCTGTTCGGGATCAATCCGCACGCCTCCGAAGGCGGTCTGTTCGGCCCCGAGGACGCGCGCCACGTGGAGCCGGCTGCGCGGCGGCTGCGGGAGCTCGGCATCGACGTGTCGGGCCCGCAGGGCGCCGACGTGCTGCTCGCCGACCGCCGGCACGACCTCTACGTGGCGATGCTGCACGACCAGGGCCACATCCCGGTGAAGCTGCTCGCGCCGCAGGCCGCGAGCGCCCTGTCGATCGGCGCCGACGTGATCCTCGCCAGCACCGGCCATGGCAGCGCGATGGACATCGCCGGCCGCGGCACGGCCCGGCCCGATGCGCTGCTGCGCAGCCTGCGCCTGGTGGCGGGCCTTTCCTGACTTGCAGTCCCCAAGGACGACAGCCCCATGGCTTACGAAATCCGCATTGCGGGCTCGGACGTGCGCTTCGCGTGCGAGCCCCAACAGAACATCCTCGACGCCGCGCTGAAGGCCGGCATCGAACTGCCCTACTCCTGCCGCAAGGGCGTGTGCGGCAACTGCGCCGGCGGCGTGACCGCAGGCGAGGTCCGCGGCCCGGCGCCCGGCGAAGCCACGCCGCCCGGCGAGCACCTCTACTGCCAGTGCCAGCCTGGCAGCGACGTCGAAATCGCGCCGCAATCCTGGCGCCGGATCGATCCGGCGGCGCGCAAGACCTTCACCGTCAAGGTGTTCCGCAACACGCTCGCAGCGCCCGACGTGAGCCTGCTGCAATTGCGCATGCCCGCCGGACAGCGCGCGAAATTCCGTGCCGGCCAATACCTGCAGGTGCTGCTGCCCGATGGCAGCCGCCGCTCGTATTCGATGGCGAATCCGCCGCACGAGAGCGACATGATCCAGCTGCACATCCGGCACGTGCCGGGCGGGCAGTTCACGGCAATCGTGCAGCGGCTGCAGCCCGGCGACAGCCTGCAGATCGAGCTGCCGTTCGGCAGCTTCGAACTGCAGGAAGACTGGCCCGCACCGATGCTCTGCGTGGCGGGCGGCACGGGCTTCGCGCCTGTCAAGTCGCTGCTGGACGACATGGTCAAGAAGAAGGTGCAGCGCCCCGTCACGCTGCTCTGGGGCGGGCGCGACCGCGACAGCCTGTACCTGATGGCCGCCGTCGACAAGTGGCTCAAGCAGTTGCCCGGATTCGCGTTCGTGCCGGTGCTGAAGGACGCCGCGCAGGCGCAGGCGCTCGCGGGATTCCACGGCCGCGTGGACGAAGCCGTGCGCAGCCGCTTCGATTCGCTGGCAGGACACGAGGTGTACTGCTGCGGCTCGCCGGCCCTGGTGGCGGGCGTGAAGAAGGTGTGCGTGGGCGAGAAAGGCCTGGCCGAGGGGCAGTTCTTCAGCGACGTGTTCGTTCCAGGGCCCGTGGTCGTCTGAGCACCAGCGCTCAGGGGCGATTCAACGAGGTCGCGCCGCGGGCTTTGCGCCCGCGGCACCGTCGGCAGTCACGAGGCGTCCCCTCGAACCAGCGGAGCGCCTGTGCCGGCTCAATCGAGCTTGGCGCTCTTCACGATCGCGGCGAACTTCTTGCGCTCGCTCTGCACGAACTTCGCGAACTCCGCCGTCGGCATGCCGCTCGGCTGCGCGCCCTGCTTCTCGAGCGTCTCCTTGACGTCCGGCATCTGCAGCACCGCGGCGATGTCGCGCTGGATCTGGGCGACGACGGGCTCCGGCGTGCCCTTGGGAACCCAGATGCCGAACCACTGGTTCAGCTCGAACTGCTCCAGCCCCGGCGTGGCGGCGATCGGCGGCACCTGGGGCGCGGCCGGCGAGGAAGCCTTGGAGGAAACGGCCAGCGGCTTCAGCGAACCCTTCTGCACGTGGGGCAGCCCCGCGGGAAGGCCGGCGAAGCCGATCGAGACGTGGTTGGCCAGCAGGTCGGTGATCGACGGGGCGATGCCCTTGTACGGCACGTGCACCATCTGCGTTCCGCTCAGCTGCTCCAGCAGGACGGCCGCCAGGTGCTGCGGCGTCCCCGGACCGGAGGACGCATAGGTCACCTTGCCGGGGTTCTTCTTCGCGTAGGCGACGAGTTCGGCAATGTTGGAATACGGGTTGGACGGGTGCGTGACCAGGATGAAGGGCAGCCGCACTGCGAGCGTGACCGGCACCAGGTCGGTCTCCGGGTCGTACTGCATCTTGTCCATGATGAACTGGTTGATCACCACTTCGGCCGTCGCCGACATCATGATGGTCAGGCCGTCGCCCGGCGCGCGCGCGACGTACGTCGCACCGATGGTGCCGCTGCCGCCCGGCTTGTTGTCCACGATGACGGTCTGCTTCCAGCGCTCGGACAGCTTCTGCCCCACCAGGCGCGCCACCGGATCGACACCGGCGCCCGCCGGGTAGGGCACCACGATCTTCACCGGCTTCTGCGGCCACTCCTGCGCGCTCGCGCCGGCCACGCAGCCGAGGACGGCAACGGCGGCCGCGAGCAACTTCCATGCTTTCATCTTGTCTCCTGGGAAAATGAAAAAGGCCTTCCGCCGGCTCACGCCGGGCGGAGGATTTCGGCGATACGCTGCGCGATCAGGGCCGATACGCGCTCGTTCGATTCGTACGTGACGCCCGCGACGTGCGGCGTCAGGAAGAGGTTGGGAACGCCGGCCAGCGCGGATCCGGCCGGCAGCGGCTCGTGCGCGAACACGTCCACCGCGGCACCGGCGAGCGCCCCCGAGCGCAGCGCCCGTGCCAGCGCGGCCTCGTCGACGATGCCACCGCGCGCGGTGTTCACCAGCACGGCGCCCGGCTTCATCAGGCCCAGCCGCCGCTCGTCCACCAGGCCGGCGTTCTGTGCCGAATACGGAACGTGCAGGCTCACGACGTCGGCTGCGCGGAACAGGTCGTCCACCTCGTCGCAGCGCGTGGCATCGCGCCAGGCGGGGTGCGCCGTCGGCAGCATCGGGTCATAGGCCAGAACACGCACGCCGACGGCGCGCGCCAGTTGCCCGACACGCTGCCCCACGGAGCCGTAGCCCACCAGGCCCAGCACCTTGCCGGCGACCTCGCGTCCGGAGGCGAGGCGGGCCCGCGGCCATGTGCCCGCGGCCACTTCGGCGGAGGAGAACAGGAATCCGCGCAGCAGGACCATGGCCAGGCCGACCACGTACTCGGCGACGGCCGCGGCATTGGCGCCGATGGCGGGAACGACGGCGATGTTGCGGCTCGCGCAGTACGCCTGGTCGATGTTGTCCAGGCCCACGCCGAGCCGTCCCACCGCCACCAGGCGGCTCGCGCCGGTCAGCAGCGATTCATTGACCTGCGTGCGATTGCGCACGATCAAGGCGTCGGCGTCGCGCAGCGCCTCGGCGAGATCGGCGGGCCGATCCACCAGGTCGGGGGCGTACACGACCGCGAACTCTGCGCGCAGGGTCTGGACGGCGGCCTCGTCCATGAACTCGGTGATGACGATGCGTCGGGACATGCTCGCTCCCGCCGTCATTGCCACTGGTGGCTCACGCGGAACTTGCGCAGCGCCTCCAGGTCGGGAGCGACACCGAGGCCCGGCGCGTCCGGCAGCGTGACCATGCCATCGACCACCTGCGGGTACGGCGTGGCGAGCAGCTCGCGCAGCGGATTCGGGTTGGAATCCACCTCCACGTAACCGGCACCGCCGACGGCCGCCTTCAGGTGCATGGAGGCAACCAGGCCGATGCCGCCGCCCAGCCAGTGCGGGCAGAACATGCGGCCCGCCGCCAGCACGTCGCGCGCCACGGGCAGGCAGCCGCTGAAGCCGCCCCACTTGCCCAGGTCCGGCTGCACCACGGCGAAGGCATTGCTGGCCAGCGCCGCGGCGAATTCGTTGGCGCCGCGCATGTTCTCGCCGGCCGCGAGCGGCAGCGGCGATTCGGCAGCGAGGCGCACCCACTCGGACCACGGCCGGTCCGCAGCCAGCGGCTCCTCCAGCCACTGCAACCCGAACTCCGCGCTGCGGCGGCTCATCTCGATCGCCTCCTCCAGGCTCCAGGCCTGGTTGGCATCGACCATCAGCGGCGCATCGGGACCGAGGAGTTCGCGCAAGGTGCGCAGGTTGGCGAGGTCGCGCTCGACGCCGAAGCCCACCTTGAGCTTGAAGGCGCGGAAGCCTTCGTCCCGCTTGGCGGCGGCGAGCTTTTCCGGCCGCGTCGGGCTGAGTCCCGAGGCATAGGTGGCGATCGTGTCGGTGCCGCCGAACAGGCGCCAGAGCGGCTGGCCCTGCCGCCGGCCGACCAGGTCCCACAGCGCCATGTCGGCCCCCGCGATGGCCTGCGCCACCGTGCCGGGCTCGCCGCACTGGATGCCCAGGATGTGGAGGCGGCGGGTCGCCTCGCGGAACGCGTCCGCCGGCGAATCCCATGCACGCTCCAGGAAGATCGGCGCGACGGCGGATTCGAGCAGGCGGGCGCGGTGCTCCGCGCCCACGCTGGGGAAGTTGCACCAGATCTCGCCCCAGCCCACGGCGCCATCGCTGTCCTCGGCCCGGACCAGCACCGCCGGCCGGTCGTGCATGATGCCGAAGGAGGTCTGGACGGGCTCGTCGATGGGCACCCGGAACACGAAGGCTTGCAGCTTGGCGAGCCTCAAGGGCGAGGGAAGGCTGGGCACGTGGCCCGGAAGGTCGGTCATCGTTTCTTGCGGAGAGCTGGGCTGGGTTGATGTTGTCCGGCGAACAGGTCCAGTTCCACCTGGATCATGTGGGCGGGATACTGGATGTGCGCGTAGTAGACGATGCGCCCTCGTGCGTCCTGCAGCGAACGGCACACGTCGACGATCGGGTCGGCCACGCCGATGTCCAGGTGCGCTGCCGTTTCCTCGTCGGAGACGGTGACGCGCATGATCTGGCGTGCGGCCGCGATGGGCATCCGGGGCAGTGCCGCCAGCTTCGGGATCACGGGCGCGCTGCTGAAGCCCTCCGGATCGAGCGCGAACACGTCCTGCGCCAGGTAGATCTCGATCAGGCAGTACGGCCTGTCGTCGCGGTAGTGCACGCGGCGCAGCCTGCGATAGGGGCCGACCACCTCGCCGGCGTCGAAATGCGGCACCAGCGGATGGTCGTCCTCGTCGATCGCGATCAGCCGGATCTTCAGTTCCGACACGGTGCGCACCAGCTCGTCGAAGCTGGTCGCGAGCTTGAACCAGCGCTGCTGCGACAGGTCCTTGGTGACGAAGGTGCCGCGCCCGCGGGTACGGCGGATCAGGCCCTCTTCTTCCAGGCGGGCGAGCGACTCGCGCAGCGTGATCCTGGAGACCTGGAACTCCCGCTCCAGCGCGTTGAGCGTCGGGATCTGCGCGTCCACCGGCCAGTCCTGGCGCTCGATCTTCTGGCGCATCAGGTGGGCCACCTGGAGGTACAGGGGCACCCGGCTTTTCTGGAACACCGAAGCTTGGTTGGTCACAAAGTAATGATATCAAGCACTTTGCTGTCCCGGCAAGGGAAACGTACGGTCAGGCCGCACGGGTGCGCGAACTTCCCGAAACGCAAGACGTCTTGAGCAAAAAGCAATTGCGACGGCCGGGCCCCGTCCCTAGCATGTTCGCGCTATGACCGAACCCCAAAACCTGCAGCGCCCCGTCTACATGGACTACGGCGCCACCACGCCCGTCGACCCCCGCGTCGCGCAGGCGATGATGCCCTTCCTGTTCGAGAAGTTCGGCAATCCCGCTTCGCGCAGCCACGCCTACGGGTGGGAAGCGGAAGAGGCGGTGGAAGAAGCGCGCGAGCACGTGGCCGCCCTGCTCAACGCCGACCCGCGCGAGATCGTCTGGACGTCGGGGGCCACGGAGGGCAACAACCTCGCCATCAAGGGGGCCGCCCAGTTCTACGCCACCAAGGGCAAGCACATCATCACGCAGAAGACCGAGCACAAGGCGGTGCTCGAGACCGTGCGTGAACTGGAACGCGAAGGCTTCACCGCCACCTGGCTCGACGTCGACGCCGACGGCCGCGTGCCGGTGCAGCGCGTGATCGACGCCATCCGGCCGGACCCCGTGCTGGTGTCGATCATGATGGTGAACAACGAGATCGGCGTCGTCAACGACGTGGCGGCCATCGGCCGCGCCTGCCGCGAGCGCGGCGTGCTGTACCACTGCGACGCGGTGCAGGCCGCCGGCAAGATCCCGATCGACGTGCAGCAGCTCTCGGTGGACCTGCTGACGGTGACTTCGCACAAGGTCTATGGCCCCAAGGGCATCGGTGCGCTGTACGTGCGGCGCAAGCCCCGGGTGCGGATCAACGCGCAGATCCACGGCGGCGGCCACGAGCGCGGCATGCGGTCCGGCACGCTGCCCACCCACCAGATCGTGGGCATGGGCGAGGCCTTCCGCATCGCGAAGCTGGAGATGGCCGAGGAGAGCGCGCGCGTCGGCGCACTGCGCGATCGCCTGCTCGCCGGCCTGCGCGAGATCCCCGAGATCCAGGTGAACGGCTCGCTGGAGCACCGCGTGCCGCACAACCTGAACGTCAGCTTCAGCTTCGTCGAAGGCGAGTCGCTGATGATGGGGATCAAGGACGTGGCCGTGTCTTCCGGCTCCGCCTGCACCTCCGCTTCGCTGGAGCCCTCGTTCGTGCTGCTGGCGCTCGGGCGCAGCGACGAACTGGCCCACAGCTCGATCCGCTTCACGCTCGGCCGCTTCTCCAACGAACAGGAAGTCGACTTCGTGGTCGACCTGCTGAAGGCGAAGGTCGGCAAGCTGCGCGAGCTGAGCCCGCTGTGGGAGATGCACCAGGAAGGAATCGACCTGTCGAAGATCCAGTGGGCGGCGCACTGAGCGCTCGCCGCCCTTCCCGCCGCGGCGGGAAGGGCCGGCACCCGGCTTGCTAGCGCGAGCTGCCGGTCAGGCGCGCCGGGGCGCCAGCAGCGCCTCGATCGCCTGCCCCGCCGCCAGCACGCGCGCGTCGTCGCCGTGGCGGCCGATCAGCATCAGGCCGACGGGAGCGGTGCCTGCTTCATGGCAAGGGATGGAGATCGCGCAGCCATCCAGGAAGTTCGCGAACGTGGGGTTGCGCAGCATCGCGAGGTTGACGCGGCCGTACTCGTCGTCGTGCTCCAGTGCCGAGATCGCCGGCGCGATCGTGGGCACCGTGGGGCACACCAACAGGTCGACGTCTTCCATCTCCGCCGTCACGGAGCGGATCCACTGGCGGCGGAAGGCCTGCAGCTGCGCGTAGTCCTCCACCGTCTGCGTCGCGCCCTTCTCGATGCGCACCTTCACGCGCGGATCGTATTCCGCGCCGCGCTGCGCCATGCGTTCGTGGTGGGCCGCGAAGGCTTCGGCGGCGACCAGGCCGCCCTTGACATTGGCGCCCGCGAGTTCGCCGAACTGCCTCAGGGCGAGTTCGGAGATGCACACGCCCGCGCCGGACAGGCGCGCCAGGGCGGACGAGAACGCAGCGGCGACGTGCGCATCCAGCCCGTCGAGCACCACCGTTTGTGGCACGGCAAGGTGCAGCCCGGCGAGGCCCAGCTGCGCATCCGCGGCCGCGGGCGCATCCGCCAGCACCGAGTGCAGGATCGCGCAGCAGCGGGCGGTGGCCGCGAGCGGGCCGACGCTGTCCAGGCTGGAAGAGAGCGGGAACGCGCCCTCCATCGGCACGCTGGCCGCCGTCGGCTTGAAGCCGGCGATGCCATTGAGCGCCGCCGGGATGCGGCAGGAGCCGCCCGTGTCGGTGCCCAGGGCGCCGGCCGCCATGCCGTCGGTGACGAAAATGGCCGCACCCGACGAGGAGCCGCCGGGGATGCGCCGCAGTGCGCGCTCGAACGTGTTGGCCGGCGTGCCGTAGTGCGGGTTCAGCCCCAGGCCCGAGTAGGCGAACTCGGTCATGTTGGTGCGGCCCACCACCACGAAGCCGGCGGCCTTCAGGCGCGCGACGGCTGCGGCATCCCGCTGCGCCGGCGCCGCGTCCTTCAGCACCGCCGAACCGGAGGTGGTCACCTGCCCGGCGATGTCGAACAGGTCCTTCACCGACACCGGAATCCCGGCCCAGGGCCGGTGCTCGCGGCCGGCCTTGCGCGCGGCATCCACCGCATCGGCGGCGCGCCGCGCATTCTCCGCGTCGACGCGCAGGAAGGTCCGGCGGCCCTCGCCGGCCGGGTCCTGCGCGCGGTGCAGGCACTGCTCCACCAGCGCGCGGCTGGTGAGCGTGCCGGCCCGCAGGCCGCGCGCCAGTTCAGCGATCGGGGCGATCACGCGGGGTCGTAGTAGTGGATCTCGAGCAGCACGCAGCCGCCTTCGGACTTGAAGGGGCCGTGCCAGGCGCCCGGCGGACGGCAGGCATACGTGTTGGGCGGGAAGGGCGTGCCGCCCTGGCCGTTCTTGTCGTTGCCCACCGTCAGGTCGCCGGAGACGAGGTACACCTCTTCCCAGTAGTCGTGGACGAAAGGCTCGGTGGTGTACACGCCGGGCGCGAACTTCAGCAGCCGCGTCTGCGAGCCGCGCTTGTTCTTCGTGTCCAGGCCGCCGGAGAGGATCTTCTCGTAGACGTTCAGTTCCGGCGCGTAGCCGGGCGGCTTCTGCCAGCCACCCTGCATGTCGATGGTGTGGAATTCCTTGTGCTGCTTGTTGACTGCCATGTTGTCGTCCGATCAGGGGGAAGGGCCGCGTCGCTCAGCCGGCGATGGGAAGGGTCTCGATGTCGTAGGCGTGCGCCAGCGTGCGCTGCAGCACCGGGTCGTGCAGCTCCATCTCGAAGCGCCAGGCCGGACGGATGCCGCCCTTGGCCGCGAGCGTACCGCAGAACATCAGGGTGCCTTCGGCCAGCACCGGCTCGCCGCCGGTCCACGCCGCGAGCAGGTCCCGCGGGTCCTGCATCGTGGTCACGGGTCCTTCCTGGTACAGCGTGCGCTTGCCGCCTTCGACGATGAACGCGCGCAGCACCAACTGGTCCCAGTGCGCGGCGACCTCGTCGAACGCCCAGAACCTGGCGCCGATCGGCTTCTCGCACAGCTGCTTGGAGATGGTGACGCCGATCGTTTCCACCTTGCGGTCGGTGTGGTCCGAGCCGAGACCCACCCAGAGGCGGCCGTCGAACTGCGCCAGCACGAATTCCACTTCGCCGCTCGATTCGCCGCCGCTCACCTGGATGGAAGGAGCCAGCGTCAGGCGCGAGGTGGCGACACGGTAGTAGACCGGCGTGGAGGCGGGGCGGCGCACGCCCAGCGCCTCCAGTTCGACGATGTGTTTTTCCATCGCAGCGCGGTCACGGCCGGTCCAGCCGGCGACGACCAGCTGGCGCACCGTGGCCTGGCGCGCCTGCGTGCCCGTGCGCGTGACGAATTCGAGGGAGAGGACTTGTTCTGACATGGGGATGGTGTTGGTGCGAAGGCGGCCGCG
>NZ_DASSVG010000095.1:0-3406 GCF_035706265.1 Ramlibacter sp.
CGGCGCCCTCGGGCTTGCGCAGGTCCACCGCGATGCTCTTCTTGTTGCGGTTGAACATGGGGAAGAAGCCGATGCCGGCGCCGAGCAGGCGGCGCGAGTGGTCGCCCTCCAGCGGCTCGAGCTTGATCACCTCGGCGCCCAGGTCCGCCAGCACCATGCCGCAGGTGGGGCCCATGACCATGTGGGTGAATTCGACGACGCGCAGGCCTTTCAGCGGCTGCGGCGGGAGCGTGCTGGCTTCAGGCATGGGCGGCCTCCTTCATCGTCTTGGGCAGGCCGGTCTTCCAGACCGTGCCGTGGGTCGCCTCGCCGGCGAGCCATTGCGCGACGCGCGCGCGCAGCGCCAGCAGGCGGTCGAAGTCGAGGCCGGTTTCGATGCCCATGCTGTGCAGCATGTACGTGAGGTCTTCGGTGGCGACGTTGCCGCTCGCGCCGGGCGCGTGCGGGCAGCCGCCGATGCCGGCGGTGCAGGCGTCGAAGCGCGCGATGCCCAGTTGCATCGCGGCGAACACGTTGGCCAGCCCGAGCCCGCGGGTGTCGTGGAAGTGGCCGCAGGCGAGCTTGTCGCCGGCCACCTTCAGCACCCGCTCGAACAGGTGCGAGACCATGGCGGGGTCGGCGTAGCCCACGGTGTCGGCCAGGCTCACGGCGTCCACCCCGGCGTCCAGAACCGCCTGCACCAGGCGCACGACTTCCGCCGGATCGACCCGGCCCTGGATCGTGCAGCCGAAGGCGGTGCTGATGCCCACCTCGATCTGCGTGCGCGACCCGCGGGCGTCGCGCTCGGCGCGGATGCGGCCGATCTCCGCCACCACGTCGGCGGGCGTCTTGCGCAGGTTGGCCAGGCTGTGCGCGTGGCTTGCCGACAGCGGCAGCAGCATCATTTCCGCGTTGGCGTCCAGGGCGCGCTCGGCGCCCTTCAGGTTGGGCACCAGCACGGTGGCGCGCAGGCCGGGCAGGGTCTGGGCGAAGGCCAGCACCTCGCCGGTGTCGGCCAGCTGCGGCAGCAGCTTCGGCGGCACGAAGGAGCCGACCTCGATCTCGCGCTGGCCGGCCTCGTAGGCCGCGCGGATCCATTCGAGCTTGTCCGCCGTCGGCAGGATGGTGGCGACGCTCTGCAGGCCGTCGCGCAGGCCCATCTCCCGCACGACCACGCGGCGGGGCAGGGATTCGGTGAAACGGGAGGGGTGCATGGAGCGGGAGTCTAGAATTTCCACGTTGGCCTTTGATCTCTATTTCGGAACGATCAAGTTCCCATCCGGAATACCTTGCGCGACCTCGACCTGACCACCCTGCGCCTGTTCGTCTCCGTCTGCGAGACGGGCAACATCGCGCGCGCCGGCGAGAAGGCCAGCATCGTCGGCTCGGCGATCAGCAAGCGGCTGGCGCAGCTGGAACACCAGGTCGGCACGGCACTGCTGGTGCGCAAGCGCCATGGCGTGCTGCCCACGCCGGCGGGCCAGACGCTGCTGGAACACGCGCGTGCCATGCTCGATGGCGCCGCCCGCATCGAGCGCGACATGGAAGCCTATGTGGCCGGCGGGCGCGGCCAGGTGCGCATCCTCGCCTCCGTCTCCGCGATGACCGAGTCGCTGGCCGACGACGTGGCGGCCTTCCTGCGGCTGCCGCAGCACCGCGCCATCAAGGTGGACCTGGAGGAGCGCGTGAGCCCCGAAATCGTGCGCGGCGTGCGCGAAGGGCACGCGTCGCTCGGCGTGTGCTGGGATGCCGCGGACGTCGGCGCGCTGCAATCGCGCCCCTACCGCACCGACACGCTGTGCGTCGCGGTGCCGCACGGTCACCCGCTCGCGGCGCGCCGCAAGCTGCGCTTCGCCGACACGCTGGCCTACGAGCACGTGAGCCTGCCGGTCAACAGCGCGGTGCAGGTGATGCTGCAGCGGCGGGCCGCCTCGCTGGGCCGCAGCCTGGACCACCGCGTGGTGGTCACGAATTTCGAAGCGGCCCTGCGCGTCGTGCGCGCCGGGCTGGCGATCAGCATCGTGCCGCGCGAAGTGGCCGCCGCCGGTGCGGCGCCGCCCGCCGGCCTGCAGCTGCTGCCCCTGGACGAACCCTGGGCGCAGCGGCGTTTCATCCTCTGTTTCCGCGACGCCGGGTCGCTCACGCCGGCGGCGCAGCTGCTGGTGGAGTACCTGGCGGCGCAGGCCCCCGCACCATGACCGCAGCAGTCCTCGCCCTCGGCGCGCAACCGCGCTTCCTCTTCCTCACCCGCGACGCCGACACCGTGCGCGCGCAGCTGGCCGGCGCGCAGCTCACGCGTGCCCAGGCCGGCGCGCTGCGCGACGACGTCTCCACCGACGAGATCAGCCCGGTGCGCATCATGTCGCACTACGACGCGAAGCTCGCGCGCTTTCCCTACACCGGTTTCACCACCGCCGACCGCCAGCAGCCGATCGCCCCCGGCGCCGTGCAGGCCGGCGGCTTCCAGGTGACGGTGGCGGGGCGGCGCTACGGCAAGGGGTCTTCCCGCGAGCACAGCCCCGCGGCGGAGCAGCTGGCCGGCATCCGGCTGGTGATCGCCGAGAGCTTCGAGCGCATCTACCGCCAGAACGCCGACAACATCGGCCTGTTCACGTCCACCGACTTCGGCTTGGTCGAACGCCTGCAGCGCGGCGAGGCGATCCCCGTCGAGGAACTGGTGGCGGGGCGCGATGCGCTCGCGGCGGCCATCCTGCGCAGCGGCGGCCTGCTGCGCTTCGGCCAGCAGCACCTGCGCGCGGCCACGTCGGTGGCGCTGCCGGCCGCGGCGCGGCCGCTCACGCTGTTCGAGAAGATCGTGCAGCGGCACCTGCTGCACACGCCTGTGACCCCCGACGCGCCGCAGCCGGGGGAAGGCTGCTTCGTGCGCGCCGACTGGCGCTTCATCCACGAGTACTACACCGGCATGGCGGCGCACATGCTGCACGAGACGCTCGGGCGGCCGCTGCAGCTGCACGGGCCGGAATCGATCCTGGTGTACGAGGACCACACCTCCTACGTCGACGAGAGCCCGGCGCACGCCGGCTCGCCCCTGCTGCCCAACATGCATGCCATGCAGCGGGCGCAGCGGGAGTTCGCCGCGGCCTACGGGCTGTGCAGCCACCGCACCCTGACCGAGGACGAGGCGCGGGCCGACGACGGCAGCAACGTGGCCGGCATCTCGCACGCCATGATGGCGGAGCACTACGCGCTGCCGGGGCAGTTGGTGGTGGGCACCGATTCGCACACGCCGCACAGCGGGGCGCTCGGCTGCGTGGCGTTCGGCGTCGGCACCACCGACATGGCCAACGCCTTCGTCACCGGCGCGGTGCGGCTCACGATGGCACCGGTGCTGCGCATCGAGCTGGAAGGCGAACTGCCGCCGGGCGTGGCGGCCAAGGACGTCGCGCTGCACCTGCTGCAGCTGCCC
>NZ_DASSVG010000096.1:0-5138 GCF_035706265.1 Ramlibacter sp.
GCTTGCCTGCCCAACTTTGGGTCCTATCGTCGGCACCAACGCGGGGAATGTAGGAGGAAGAATGCTGACTCGCAAGGCGGCGAGAAGCCCCATAGACTCCAGTACTTCCTATTGAGTGGTTCGATTTTCCAACTCTCGCTCCTCGCTCTGTATTGCGCCTGCGCGGGAATGTCCGCGCGGCGGGAATGAGCCACCCGGCCCTCAGCGCCGCGCTTCCCGCAACTGCCGGTTCCGCACCTCCCCCAACCGCTCCAGCATCCAGCCCGGATACTCCTTCGTCAGCGCGCTGACTGCATCCAGCCGCTCCAGCTCCGTTGCCTCCAGCCGCAGCTCGGTCGCGCGGATGTTGTCGGCCAGTTGCTCGGGGCGCTTGGCGCCGACGATCACGGTGGTGACCTGCGGCTGGTGCAGCAGCCAGGCCAGGGCGACCTGGGCCACGGTGACGCCGCGCGCCTGCGCGATGTCACGCATGACGTCGATGATGTCCCAGGCCCGCTCCTTGTTCACCGGCGGGAAGTCGAAGCTCGTGCGGCGGCTGCCTTGCTCGCCCTGCTGCTCGCGGCCGTACTTGCCGCTCAGGAGGCCGCCGGCGAGCGGGCTCCAGACCATGAGGCCGAAGCCTTCGCTGCGCAGCATCGGGACCAGCTCGCGTTCGAGGTCGCGGCCGGCGATGGTGTAGTAGGCCTGCAGCGACTCGAAGCGCGCCAGCCCCAGGCGCTCGGAGATGCCCAGCGCCTTCACGATCTGCCAGGCCGCCCAGTTCGACACGCCGACGTAGCGCACGTGGCCGTGGCGCACGAGCTGGTCCAGCGCGCGCACCGTTTCCTCGATCGGCGTGGCGGGGTCGAAGCCGTGGATCTGGTAGAGGTCGATGTGTTCCAGCTGCAGCCGCTTGAGGCTGGCCTTCACGCCGTCGAGGATGTGGCTGCGCGTGTTGCCGCGCATGTTGCTGCCGGGACCGGTCTCGCCGAAGACCTTGGTGGCGACGACGACGTGGTCGCGCGCGACCTTCAGATTGCGCAACGCCTGGCCAGTGATCTGCTCGGAGAGGCCGCCCGCGTAGATGTCGGCGGTGTCGATGAAGTTGATGCCGGCGTCGAGCGCCTGGCCGACCAGGCGCTCCGCCTCCGACTGCTGCAGCTGGCCGATCTGGGCCCACATGCCTTCGGCGCCGCCGAAGGTCATGGTGCCGAGGCAGAGCTCGGAGACGAACAGGCCGGTGCGGCCCAGGGGAACGTGGCGCATGCAGGACTCCTTGGCTGGAAGGGGAAAAGGGGGGATTGTGGCGAGGGCGGGGCGGCTGGGGTGCGGGGCTCAAGGAAGCGCTGTTGGCCGCAATGGTTTTCGGAGAGCGGCGGTGGCCGGGAGTGCCCCCCTCCCGGCCTTCCTCCGGAGGGGGAAGGAGAAGATGGCGTCAGCGGACGGCGAAGACCTTGCGCAGGTAGGCCAGGAAGGTCTCGTCCGTCGACAGCGTCTTGCCCGGCGCGTCCGAGAGCTTGGCCACCGGCTGGCCGTTGACTTCCACCAGCTTCATCACGATGTTCAACGGCGTCTGGCCGACGTCGTTGGTGAGCTTGGTACCGATGCCGAAGCCCATGTTCACGCGGTCGCCGAAGTGGCGGTAGAGCGAGAGCATCTTTTCCGCGTCCAGGCTGTCGGAGAAGACCAGGCGCTTGCGGTGCGGGTCGATGCGCAGCCGCGCGTAGTGCGACAGCGCCTTCTCGCCCCAGGCGACGGGGTCGCCCGAGTCGTGCCGCAGGCCGTCGAACAGCTTGGCGAAATAGAGGTCGAAGTCGGCGAGAAAGGCGTCCATGCCCACCGTGTCGGTGAGCGCGATGCCGAGGTCGCCCCGGTACTCCTGCACCCACTCCTCCAAGGCCGCACGCTGGAAGTCGCGCAGCCGCACGCCCGTGGCCTGGAACGTCTGCAGGTACTCGTGCCCCATGGTGCCGATCGGCGTGAGGCCGCACTCGCGCGCCAGCAGCACGTTGGAGGTGCCCTTGAAGAACTGCGGCAGCTCGCGCGCCAGCGTGGCCACCACCTCGGCCTGCCAGTCGCGCGCGAAGCGCCGCCGCACGCCGAAGTCGAAGAATTCGAAGGGATGGGCGCGCGGCGGCTCCTGCCCGATCGCGCGCAACCGCGCGATCGTGTCGGCGAGGCGGCGGCGGCCCTCGGCCCAGGCGGCGGCGCGGTCGAAGCGGCGGAAGTACAGCTCGTTGACGATCGCCAGCACGAAGATCTCGAAGCCCATCACGTGCACCTGCGGCCCGCACGCCTCGATGCGCAGGTGCTCGCCGTCGGTCCAGGCATGGATGAAGTCGCGCTGGAAGTGGAAGATGCGCAGGAAGTCGACGAAGTCGGGCTTGATGAAGCGCAGGCTGCCCAGGTACTCCAGTTCGTCACGCGCGAAGAACAGGCCGCACAGATGATCGAGCTGGGCGTTCACCTCGTCGCACAGTTCGGCCAGCGGGTACGCCGGCGCGTTGCGCAGCACGAAGCGGTACAGCGCCTGCGTCTGCGGGTGCCGATGCAGCATGGGCTGCCACATCGTGAACTTGTAGAGGTCCGTGTCCAGCAGGCTGCGGATGACGGGGTCGAACGCCATGGCGCGAGGGTAAAGAAAAAGGAGCCCGCGCGGGGCTCCTCCGGATGGGAATCGGGGCGTTCAGCCGCCTTCCATGTCGTGGCGCCGGTCGGCCGGCACCGGGCCGCCCTGGCGGCCGCCGCCCTGCGGATAGCCGCCGGTGGGCCACTCGCCGCGCTGCATCTCCATCTCGTCGCGCGCCCGGTCGCCCATGTTGTCGGCCATGTACTTCATCTGGCTGGACTTCTCCTGCGCCTTTGCGTACCACTTGCGCAGGATCTCGCCCGCCGTTTCGCGGCCGCCCAGGCCGAAGGCCAGGCCCATGCCGAGCGCGATCGCGCCGACCACCGCCATGAACAGGGTGTTGACCAGTTCGGTCGCGATGCCCAGCTGGTTGACGGCGACCACGATCGCGAAGGCCCAGACGATGATCGCGGAGGTCTTGGAGAGGAAGTTGGTGTTCGACAGGCCCGCTTCGGCGGCTGCGCCGCGCACCAGGTTGCTCAGCGCGCGCGCCGCCAGGCCGCCGATCACCAGCACCACCATCGCGACGACCACGTTCGGCAGCCACAGCAACAGCTGGCGCAGCACTTCCGAGACGGCGGGCAGGCCCAGCGCGTCGAAGGCCACCACCAGCGCGATCAGGCGGACGAACCACTTGACCACGAGGCCGATCAGGCCGGAGGCGTCGGTGTTCATGCCCATCTTCTGCACGAAGTCCGTCAGGCCGGCCCGCTGGGCCAGGTCATTGAAGCGGATGGTGCGCAGGATGGCCGCCAGGCCGCGCTCGATCAGCGAAGCGATGAACCAGCCGGCGATGACGATGACCGCGAAGCCGATGATCTTCGGAATCGCGGAAAACAGCAGCGCCAGGGCTGCCGCGAGCGACGTGAACATGGCGTCGCTCCAGTGGGTGACTGCTGTGGGCATGAACGGACCTCCAGTGCGGGATGTTGGCAACTGCCGCTTACTTTCCGCTACGCGCGCAGCCGCCCCAGTCGGCCGTGGACCGCGGGAGGTGTAGGAGAGCTTTACAAATGCGGCGGGTGGTGTCCGGCAGGGCGCGGCCTGCCGACCTGCGCAGGCCGTTCCGGTAGGCTGGGGCTGACCGCGCGCAATGCGCGCCGGAAGCCCAGCGCTTCGCGCATCGCTGGGCTTCGCGCGCTTTCGCGGCTCAGCACCAGCCTACGTTCGGCCTTCGGCGCTCACCGCCAACCTCGGTTCCGCCGCCTACTTGAGGATGTCCCCCAGGCACAGGTACTTGATCTCCACGTACTCGTCGATGCCGTGGTGCGAACCTTCGCGGCCCAAGCCGGACTGCTTGACGCCGCCGAAGGGCACGTGCTCGGTGGCGATGATGCCGACGTTGATGCCCACCATGCCGTATTCCAGCGCCTCGCTCACGCGGAAGATGCGGCCCACGACGCGGCTGTAGAAATAGCTGGCGAGGCCGAACTCGGTGTTGTTCGCCGCCGCGATCGCCTCTTCCTCGGTCTTGAACTTGAACACCGGCGCCAGCGGGCCGAAGGTTTCCTCGCGCGCGCACAGCATGTCCGAGGTGGCGCCGGAGACCACGGTCGGCTCGAAGAACTGGCCCTGCAGCTTCTTGCCGCCGGTGACGATCTGCGCGCCCTTGGCCTTGGCGTCGTCCAGGTGCTTCTGCACCTTCTCCACCGCGGCCGGCTCGATCAGCGGGCCCTGCACCACGCCTTCCTCGAAGCCGTTGCCCACCTTCATGGTCTTTACCCTGGCGGCGAACTTCTGCACGAAGGCGTCGTACACGCCCTCCTGCACGTAGATGCGGTTGGCGCACACGCAGGTCTGGCCGGCGTTGCGGTACTTGCTGGCCATGGCGCCTTCCACGGCCGAATCGAGGTCGGCGTCGTCGAACACGATGAAGGGCGCGTTGCCACCGAGCTCCAGCGAGAGCTTCTTCACCGTGGGCGCGCTCTGGCCCATGAGGATGCGGCCCACCTCGGTGGAGCCGGTGAAGCTGATGTGGCGCACGACGTCGCTGGCGCAGAGCACCTTGCCGATCGCGATGCTGTTGGCGCCGTCGGCGGAGAGCACGTTCAGCACGCCCGCCGGGATGCCGGCGCGCAGCGCCAGTTCGGCGGCGGCCAGCGCCGTCAGCGGCGTCAGTTCGGCCGGCTTGATCACCACGGGGCAGCCCGCGGCCAGCGCCGGCGCCACCTTGCGCGTGATCATCGCGAGCGGGAAGTTCCAGGGCGTGATCGCGGCGCACACGCCGATCGGCTGGCGCACGACCAGCAGCCGGCGGTTGTTGTCGAACTGCGGCAGGGTCTCGCCGTTGATGCGCTTGGCTTCTTCCGCGAACCACTCGACGAAGCTGGCGCCGTAGGCGACCTCGCCCTTGGCCTCGGCGAACGGCTTGCCCTGTTCGGCCGTCATGAGGCGGCCCAGGTCTTCCTGGTTGGCCATCAGCAGGTCGTACCACTTGCGCAGGATGGCGCTGCGCTCCTTGGCCGTCTTGTTGCGCCACGCGGGCCAGGCGCGATTCGCCGCCGCGATGGCCTGTTCGGCCTCCTGCGGG
>NZ_DASSVG010000097.1:0-14584 GCF_035706265.1 Ramlibacter sp.
CTGAACGTGCAGATCTGGGGCACGGGCGGCATGAGCCACCAGCTGCAGGGCCCGCGCGCGGGCCTGATCAACCGCGAGTGGGACAACCGCTTCCTCGACCGCCTGATCGACGAGCCCGAGGCGCTGGCCAGCGTGCCGCACCTGGAGTACGTGCAGGAGGCCGGCAGCGAAGGCATCGAGCTCGTGATGTGGCTGATCGCGCGCGGCGCGATGGCCGACGTCGCCGGCGGGCCGAAGCCCGTCGTGAAGCACCGCTTCTACCACGTGCCCGCATCGAACACGGCCGTCGGCCACCTGATCCTGGAGAACAAGCAATGAGTCAATCCGTGCGCATCGCGCTGGCCGGCCCCGGCGCCTTCGGCATCAAGCACCTCGATGCCCTGAAGAACATCGATGGCGTGGAGGTCACCTCCATCATCGGCCGCGAGCTGCCCAAGGCGCAGGAAGTGGCGCAGAAGTACGGCGCCAAGCACGCGACCACCAACCTCGACGAGGCGCTGGCGCGTCCGGACGTCGATGCCGTGATCCTGTGCACGCCGACGCAGCTGCACGCGCAGCAGTCCATCGCCGCATTGCAGGCCGGCAAGCACGTGCAGGTGGAGATCCCGCTTTGCGACAAGCTGGAGGAGGGCAGGGCGGTCGTGGAGGCGCAGAAGAAGAGCGGGCTGGTCGCGATGTGCGGCCACACGCGCCGCTTCAACCCGAGCCACCAGTTCGTGCGCAAGCGCATCGAGGCGGGCGAGTTCCACATCCAGCAGATGGACGTGCAGACCTACTTCTTCCGCCGCACCAACAGGAACGCGCTGGGCCAGCCGCGCTCGTGGACGGACCACCTGCTGTGGCACCACGCGGCGCACACCGTGGACCTGTTCCAGTACCAGACCGGCAGCCGCGTGGTCAAGGCCAATGCCGTCCAGGGCCCGATCCACCCGCAGCTGGGGATCGCGATGGACATGAGCATCCAGCTGAAGGCGGAGAACGGCGCGATCTGCACGCTGTCGCTGTCCTTCAACAACGAGGGGCCGCTGGGCACCTTCTTCCGCTATATCGGCGACACGGCGACCTACATCGCGCGCTACGACGACCTGTTCAACGGCAAGGAGGAGAAGATCGACGTGTCGAAGGTGGACGTGTCGATGAACGGCATCGAGCTGCAGGACCGCGAGTTCATCGCCGCGATCCGCGAGAAGCGCGAGCCGAACGCCAGCGTGGCGAAGGTGCTGCCCTGCTACGAGGTGCTGGCGCAGCTGGAGCAGCAGCTGCAGTGAGCGTCGCCCGCGCGGCCCGGAGACCTACCGCGGGTCGGGTGGCGTCTCCGTAGCGCTGAGAGCCGTCAGGCCGAAGCCCAGCGCTGCGCCCCGCCGTCAGGCGAGCTCGCCCGCGAGTTGCGCCGCTTCCCTCGCACCCGCCGCCGCATTGCGGATGTGGCGCTGCGTTTCCACCGGCAGCTGCGCGGTGTTCAGGCCGTTCCACTTGTTGCGGCCCTTGATCGACAGGTTGTAGTGGACCGACACGCCTTCGCGCAGCTTGGCCGCGTAGAGGGCAGGGTTCGACTTCAGGTGGCCGATGCGGCCGCTGGCCCACTTCGCGCCCAGCTTCATGTACCTGGCGGCGGCGAACACGGCCTGCACCGGATCGCGCGGATCCTCCAGGCCCAGGCCCTTGGCCGTGCGGGGCTCGAACTGCGCCAGGCCCAGGTTGGGCGTGCCGTCCTTGCTGGAGCCGGCGCGCTGGATCCACGAGGTCTCGGCTTCGATGATGCCGTAGACGTCCTGGTAACCCAGGCCCACTTCGCGCAGGCCGGCCTTTTCAGCCGCGGCGCGCGCGAGCCGGATGCGCGAGGCCTCGTCGAGCGTCTGCACGGTCCTGCCGCCCCAGCGCACGGTCTCGAACTTCATCAGCGAGCGCAGCGGGGTGTGCTTCGGCGCCACCGCAGCGAGGCGCGGAGCCTTGGCCTTGGTCGCGGCCACGGCCGCAGCCGCCGTCGTCCTGGGAGCGGGAGCAGATGCAGCAGCGCTGGAGACCTGGCCCATCAGGGTGGCGATCGCGGTGACGGTGAAAGCGGCCCGGGCGGGAAAGGTCTTGAAGCTCTGCATCCTGTGTAAGTCCTTCTTGATCAGCGTGTAGGAGACTGCTGATAGAGGCGTACGGAATGCGGAAGTTCTAAGCTCGGCGCGTGAGGATTCGCGCTTTGGGCGTGCGCGCGAAGCGCGGCCGCTGCGATTGCCGCAGGGCTCCAGTGAGGAACGGGATGGCAGGTTCGGATGGACCGCCGAACCTGCCTCAGCGGAGCGTTCAGGCCCCGGGCTTGGCGTCCATCGCCATGGCCCAGGCGCCCCAGGCGTCGTCCGACGCATGGCGCGCGGCGATCCATTCCTGGAATTCGGGCGTCTGCGTGACCTGGTCCGCGCGGCCGGCGGCCTCGCAGCGGGCCCGCGCGGCGTCGAAGCGCTCCTGCGCGATTGCTTCCGCGGCCTGCTTCCGCTCTGCGGCGGCCTCCGCGGCCGCGACCGCTTCGTTCCATTCCTTGCTCATGGTGCCCCCCAACAAAGCCCGATTGTGGCCCACGCGCGGCAGCGGCGCCGGTGAAGGGTCTTGTGCACCCTGCCGTCTGTCACGCGCCCGCCTTCGGGACCGCCGCGGCCCTCAGGCAAAATCGCCCCATGCCGGATCCCATCCCGCAGTCCGAAGAACAGGAATCCAGCAGCTTCGAGTCCTACTTCCGCGAGCCCTCGCTGGCCGCGGAAGCGTCTCTCGCCTGGGCCCTCGCCCAGCGCCTGGATCTCATCGACGCCGTCCGCGGCCTCCTCGGAGGCGCGCAGGCCGCCGCGCGCCTGCGCCTGTGGTGCTTTCTGGAGCTGGCGAGCCAGCCGCAGGGGCGGCTGCAGCGCGAGGACCTGAACCAGCTCTTTCACGTGCTGAAGCCCGAGGCGCTGGAGATGGTGCTGAAGCGCCTGCGCGAACTCGGCCTGCTTGTCTGGGACGCCACCGCGCAGGACTACCACCTCTCGCCGCTCGCGCAGCAGGCGCATGCGCTGCTCGCGCCGCTCACCCGGGCCGGCACGGGCGAGGACGACGAGATGGCCTCGCTGCTGGCCCAGGTGGCCGGCGCGCAGGCGCTGGGCCTGGCCGATGCGAGCCAGATCAAGCACCTGCACGCGCAGCTCGCGCGCCTGCACGACGACTTCGCCGACGCCATCGCGAGCGGCTCCGAGGCGCTGCTGCGCGCCGCCCAGCCCCGCTTCGACCGCGCGCTGGCGCTGGTGGAGCGGGCCGGCGAGGCGCTCACGGCCCTCATTCGCAGCGACTTCGAGGACCCGCGGCTGGAGCGCGAGGCGCGCGCGCTCGGCCAGGGCCAGGCGCGCCTGCTCTCCATGGCCAGCCAGTTCACGCGCGCGCTGCAGCAGGCCGATCGCCAGCGCGTCACGCTGGGCAGCACCGGCATCACCAGCTCCGACGTGCGCCAATGGCTGCAGCAGCACCCCGCGCTGCACGAACTCCTGGGCGACGCGCTTTCCACCGGCGTGCGGCCGGTGTTCGTGAGCCCGCACGACCTGATCGACGTGGCCGAAGGCGAGTTCGAGCGCGACCGGCCCGATCCCCAGCGTTCCACC
Organism: Ramlibacter sp.; assembly: GCF_035706265.1. Taxonomy (GTDB): domain Bacteria; phylum Pseudomonadota; class Gammaproteobacteria; order Burkholderiales; family Burkholderiaceae_C; genus Ramlibacter. The sequence continues at coordinate 3,615 of NZ_DASSVG010000097.1, forward strand.
GGCCTGCCGCCGCCGGCGGCGGCCGTGGCCGGCACGCTGGAGACGCTGCGCATGCCGGTGGAACTCGAGGCCCTGATCGGCAAGCTGACGGACTGGACGGGATCCGATCCCGGCGCGGGCACGCCGCGCCCGGTGCGCGACGCCGTGCTGGGCGGCCGCTTCGCACAGGCGGCCTATCGAATGCAACTGCTGCCGCTGCTGGGCGACGCGCAGGCGCGCACGCTGCAGGGCCAGACGGGCGACCTGGCGCGCTCGCGGTGGCGCGCGGTGCTCACGCCCGCGATCGAGCGCGTCGACGACGCGCACGTGGCCGCGCTCAGTGCCGGCGAGCTCCATCCCGAATCATTGCCTTCCGAATCATGACTGCCCCTCCCGACGACGCCGCGCTGCTGGCGGCGGAACTGCTCGCGCGCCGCTGGCTGCCGCGCCAGCACCCGCGCGTGAAGCGCGCCCTGATCGACGCCGACCTGTGGCAGGCGGTGCAGGAGCGCCTGGCGCAGGTGGGCCTGCGCCTGGTGGACAACATCCACGCCGACCACGTGACCGTGGCGCTGCAGCGCGCGGCCGAACCCGCCGTGTTCGGCGAGGGCGGGCTGGACGGCAGCAACAACATCGAGCTGCCGCGCGACGGGGTGTCGCTGCTGGTCGTGCTGTGGTCGCTGATCGTGCTGCCCAAGCGCGAACGCCAGGCGGCGCGCGCCGCGGCGGCCGAAGCGGACCACCAGGGCGAGATGTTCCGCGCCGACAAGCCGATGCCGACGGCTGCCGCCGTCAGCCCGGTGGTCTCGTACAAGGCACTGTTGGCAGACTTCGGCAATCAGCTGGGAAAGAAGGTGCGGCTGGAAAGCAACCTGAAGCGGCTGGAAGCGCAGGGCTTCATCGTCCGCAGGGGAGACGACATCGGCGAGGGGCCGCTGCTGGACCTGCTGCTCGATTACGACACGCTCGCGCCGCGCATCCTGGAGGGGGCGCTCGGCGAAGTGCTCGCCCGCAACCGCAAGGAGGCCGGGGAGCGCTCGCACCCCCAACTCCCGCCTCCGGAAAAGGCTGAAGCCGTTTCCGGGGGACCCCGCAGGCCTCCCCCTGCGGGGGAGGGAGCAATGCAGCAAGAGGAGGCCTGACGCATGTTCCACCTGCAAAGCCTCGAACTGCTCCACTGGGACTACTGCCAGCGCCTGAGTCTGCCGCTGGACGGCGCGATCATCACGGTTGCTGGCCCCAACGGCTCCGGCAAGACGACCCTGCTGGACGCCATGCGCACGCTGCTCGGGCTCGAATGCTCGGGCGGGCGCAGCTACAAGACCTATGCGCGCCACGCCAACGCCGACACGGCGTGGCTGCGCGCCACGGTGGAGAACCGGCCGCGCGGCCGCCAGTCCTCGACGCGGCCGTTCGCCCGCTGCCTGCTGTACTCCGACCAGGTGACGCTGGCCTGCCGCATCGAGCGCAATGGCGGCGACTGGCGACGCAGCTACGTGATGCTGGAAGGCGACGTGCCCGTCGAGGAACTGGTCAACCTGCCGGAGAAGGACTGGCTCGGCATCGAGCACTGGCGCAAGCGGCTCGAAGGCGCGGGCCTGTCGCGCGCCATCGCCCGCGTGCTGGCGCTGGAGCAGGGCCAGACCGACCGCCTGTGCGAATACTCGCCCAAGGAGTTGCTGCGCCTGGTGTTCGACGTCTTCGGCGACCAGGAAGTGCTGGATCGCTACGAGGAGGCGCGCACCCACCAGCGGCAGCTGGCCGAGGAAGTGGAGGCGGCCGAACGCGAGCTCGCGCACGGCGAGGCGCAGCTGGCCCAGCTCGATGCGCGCGTCAACCTGTACCGCGAGTACCAGTCGAAGCAGCAGGAGCGGCAGAAGCTGCACACCGAGGTGATCCCGGTACTGGACTGGGCCGAGGAGCGGCACGACATCGCGGCGCGCCTGGGTGAGCTGCACCGCCAGCGCATCCACCACGCGGCCGAGGCGCGCGAGCGCGGCAGCTGGCGGCAGCGCCTGCTCACGCTGCTGCACGAGCAGCAGCAGGCGGCCGAACGGGTGCGCCAGCTCGAAGCCGACAAGCACGCCGCGCAGGCCGCGCAGCAGCAGGCCCGCGACGCCGAACGGCCGGTCGAGGAGCTGGCCAAGCGCGCCGACGAACTGCAGGCGCTGGCCGCCGTGGAGGGCGACGCGGCGCAGCTGGCCGAGCGGGTGCGCAGCCTGGAGGAACGCAAGTCGCAGCTGGCCGAGCGCTGGCATGCCGTGGGCGCGCAGCGCCGCGAGGCCCAGGAGGCGCTGGACCGGCTGCAGGGCCAGCGCCAGGCGCCGCCGCCGCCCGAGGTGGAGCGTTTCCTGCGCGTGCTGCGCCAGGAGAACGTGGCCCACCACGTGCTTGCCGACGTGATCGAGATCCTCGACGAGCGCTGGCGTGCGGCGGCCGAGGGCGTGCTGCGCGGCTCGCGCTGGGTCGTGGTGCTGCAGGACGCGGGCGACGAGGCGCGTGCCATGGCCCTGGCCGAACGCGAGCGCTATCGCCACTACCTGGTGGCGGAAGCGGCGCCGGCGCCGGCGCAGCCGGAGGCGGGCAGCCTGCTGGCGGTGCTGCGCTTCTCGGCGAGCGCGCCCGTGTGGCTGCTGAAGTCGCTGGCGCAGATCCGGCGGGTGGAAGGCACCGCCGAGGGCGTGCGGGCCGGGGGCGAATGGATCACCCCTGACGCCTACTGGCGCGACGCCCGCGGCGGGCGCAGCGTGTGGGTCGATCCGGGCCAGCACCAGTTCGGCGCCGCTGCGCTGGCTTCGCGCCGGCACTCGATCGAGCGCCGCCTCGGCGCGCTCGACGGCGAGCTGGGCGAGATCGCGCAGCAGCAGGCGGACGTGAACCGGCAGCTGAAGGCAGCCGTCGACGCCGGCAAGGGCCATCGGGCCGCGGAGGAACTGGCGCAGCGCAGCGAGGAATTCGCGCAGGCGCGGCAGCAGCTGCCGGCGCTGCGGCAGGCGCGGGTGGAGGCGAGCCGGCGCTGGCAGGCGCTGGACGAGGAGCACAAGAAGGCCGTGATCGCGCAGACGCAGGCCGACGCGAGCTACCGCGAAACGCAGAACCGGCTCGCCGACAGCGAGCGCGCCGCGGAGAAGCACGAGCGCGAATGGAAGGAGCGTCACGAGCTGCAGCGTGCCCGGGCGGCGAAGTCGCAGGCGCAGAAGCGGCGCTTTCCGCCGCGCTGGATCCGCGGCGAGACGCTGCAGGAGCTGCGGCGGCATTACCTGAACGCGACCCAGGCCCGCCTGCGCGACGAACAGGTCGAGCGCGAACTGGCGCAGGGGCACTGGGAAACCGACGCCACGGTGGAGGAAAAGGCGACGCTGATGCGCGCCACCGTCGGCGGCCAGCGCACCGAGCTGGAGCAGCGCAAGGCCAGCAACGAGGCGGCCCGCATCGCGGTGGGCAACGCGCGCGAGCGCTACATCGACGTGCTGCGGGCCACCGTGCGGCGCTACCGCAGGAACATCGTGGAGCTGGGGCAGCTGGCCGGTGTGGAGGTCAGCGCCGACCTGCCGCACCTGGACAACGACGACACCGTGCTGCGCCAGGCCGAACTCAAGGTCAGCTTCAACTTCGACGGCAAGGGCCAGATCGGCCTGAACGACGGCGAGGCATCCGGCGGCCAGCAGGTGATCAAGTCGCTGATCCTGCTGGTGGGCCTGCTGAAGGACGAGGAGACGCCGGGCGGCTTCGTCTTCATCGACGAGCCCTTCGCCCACCTGGACGTGCGCAACATCCAGCTGGTGGGGCACTTCCTCAAATCGACCCGTGCGCAGTATGTGCTGACGACGCCGATCACGCACAACGTCGAAGTGTTCGAGCCGGCGGACATCACGCTGGTCACCGCGAAGAAGCCCTCGGGCGCACGCTGGGCGCCGCCGATCGGCGTGCTGCAACGGCGAGCCGAAGCGACGCTCTGAGGCGAGCTGCGCAATGCCGATCCCGGCCCAGCCCTGGCTCGATGCGGACGTTCGCCGCGGGGAGCGCGATCGCTGCACGTCCGGTGCGGTGCCCGAGACGGCGCCGCTGCTCGGGCCCGAGGACCAGGAACTGCTGCGCCGCTGGCTGCGCGCGGACAACCCGCGCCGCAGCCGCGCGTCGCTGCTGAAGGATGCGGGGCGCGACGGCATCGAGCGCGCCGAGAGCCTGTGCGAGCGGCTGCTGCGCGAAGGCTGGATCGTGCGACGCGAGCGCCTCGCCGGCGGCAGCTGGCAGTGGCAGTGGATCACCTGGCGCGACCTCGATCGCCTGAAGCGGCTGCTGGGCGTCGGCAGCGCGCGCCAGCGGGAAGAGGAGCGCAGCGGCTTGCTGGAGCAGTTCCGCTCCTGGCTGGCGCACTGGGCCGAGGCCACGGCAGGCCCGGCGCCCGATCCCGACCTGCTGGACGAGATGCGGGCCGCGCTGCAGCAGCTCGGCGAGGAGCGGGCGCTCAAGCTGGAGACCCTGCGGACGAGGCTCGAGCTGCTCGAGGCGCTGGCGCAGTGGTGCGCGGCCGGCAGGCGCGAGCTGCGCCGCGACTTCGCCCTGTGGGCCCGCGGCAGCACCAAGGCCATGGGGGCGGGCGACTGGCGCTGGCTGGCGAGCGCGTTCGACCTGGAGCGGCTCGGGATCGCAAGCTTCGCCCCCGTGTTGTGGCTGGCCGGCGAGGTCTCGCTGCACTGGGGGGAGCGCCGGCTCGATGCCGGCGCGCTGCATTGCGTCGGCGTGCCCATGCGCGATGCGCGCCGCATCGAGCGGCTCTCGTGCCCGGGCGGGGGCCTGCGGGGCTACTGGCTGATCGAGAACCGGGCCAGCTTCGAGCGCCAGGCCGAGGCGCTGCCGGCCGGCGAACTGGCGTTGTGGGTCCCTGGCCGCCCCTCGGCCGAGTGGCTGGAGAGCGTGGCACACCTGCTGCGCCTGGCGCCCGCGCCGGCCGCGATCAGCGCGGACGCCGACCCTGCCGGCGTGGACATCGCGTGCACCGTGGCGGCGATCTGGCGGCAACAGGGTCTTTCCTGGTCGCCGCGGCGAATGGGTGTGGCGGAATGGCAAGCGACCTCGCAGCGGTGGCCGCTCAACGCCCACGACCTCGCGCTGCTGCAGCGCCTGCTGCAGGACGTTGGCCTGCATCCCGAACTGCGCGCGCTGTGCGAAGCCATGCGCTCCGAAGGCCGGAAGGCGGAGCAGGAAAGCTGGCTGTAGCGAGTCGGGCGCACGAGGTCCGTGCCATCGAATCTTCCCGGCAGGACCTCGGGCGCTGGCTGCGCTAAGCTGCGGCCCTCGCAGTGCCGACCCGCTCCAACCCCATGCAAGCCCCCGCCACCAATCCCGCGCCGCTCTCCCCCTTCCACCTCGCCTTCCCGGTGCACGATCTCGCCGCGGCGCGCCGCTTCTACGGCGGCACGCTCGGCTGCCCCGAAGGCCGCAGCTCGGACGAGTGGGTGGACTTCAATTTCTACGGCCACCAGATCGTCGCCCACCTGGCGCCTTCCGAAAGCGGCACGGCCCAGCGCAATGCGGTGGACGGCCACGGCGTGCCGGTGCGCCACTTCGGCATCGTGCTGCCCATGGCGGATTTCGACGCCCTGGCCGCGCGGCTGAAGGCGCAGGGCATCGAATTCATCATCGAGCCCTACATCCGCTTCCAGGGCCAGCCCGGCGAACAGGCCACCATGTTCTTCCTCGATCCGTCCGGCAACGCGATCGAGGTGAAGGCGTTCGCGGACATCACGCGCCTGTTCGCCAAGTAGGCGCGGGGCGTCCTGCTTCCGCAAGGCGGAGCAGGAGAGCTGGCTCTGAGGGCGCAGGAGCGCTGGGGTTTCGCTTCGCTCCACCGCCAGCCTGCGGGAGAAGCGTGCCCGCCGGAGCCGCGTCGTGCGCGGCGGGGCGGCTTGACGTAAGCTCACGCGTCTTCGACTCGACCCTTCCCATGCACACGCGACACATCGGCCCCTTCACCGTCACCGCCATCGGCCTCGGCTGCATGAACCTGAGCCACGCCTACGGCGTGCCGCCGCCGCCGGAGCAGGGCGAGCGGGTGCTGCGGGCCGCGATCGACGAAGGCGTGACGCTCTTCGACACCGCGGCGCTCTACGGCTTCGGACGGAACGAGGAGCTGGTGGGCCGGGTGCTCAAACCGCACCGGCAGCACATCACCCTCTGCAGCAAGGGCGGGCTGGCCGGCGTGCCGGACGAGAACGGCGTGCTCAAGCGGGTGATCGACGGCCGGCCGGAGGCGCTGCGCCGCAACTGCGAGGACAGCCTGCGGCGCCTGCAGACCGACACGATCGACCTGTACTACCTGCACCGCTGGGACAAGAAGGTGCCGATCGAGGAGAGCGTCGGCGCCCTCAGCCGGCTGGTGGAAGAGGGCAAGGTGCGGACCATCGGCCTGTCGGAGGTCTCGGCCGCCACCCTGCGCCGCGCGCACGCCGTGCATCCCGTCACGGCGGTGCAGAACGAATACTCGCTGTGGACGCGCAATCCCGAGATCGCCATGCTCGAGGCCTGCCGCGAACTGGGCATCGCCTTCGTGGCCTTCAGCCCGGTGGCGCGCGGCTTCCTGTGCGATGCCGTGCCCGACGTGACGGGCTTCGACGCCAAGGACATCCGGCGCACCATGCCGCGCTTCGATCCGGACAACCACGCGAAGAACCTGCAGCTGCTGCCCGCGTACAAGGCGCTCGCGCGCGAGGCCGGCTGCACGCCGGCGCAGCTCGCGCTCGCCTGGCTGCTGCGGCGGGGCGAGAACATCATTCCGATCCCTGGCACGACCCGCGTGGAGCACCTGCAGGAAGACCTGCGCGCCGCGGACCTGCGCCTGCCGCCGGAGCTGGTCGGCCGGCTCGACGCGCTGATCAACCAGCACACGGTGGCCGGCAACCGTTACGGCGAGCAGGCGAACCGTGAGGTCGACGCCGAAACGTTCTGAACCCGAGGAACCCGCCGCATGCCGCTTCCGCTCCAAGGCGTCCGCGTTCTCGACCTGACCAACGTGATGGCGGGTCCCTACTGCAGCATGGTGCTGGGCGACCTCGGCGCCGAGGTGATCAAGGTCGAAAGCCTCGAAGGCGACAGCACGCGCACCTTCGAGCCCAAGGTGCGGGACGAGTCGTACTGCTTCGCGGTGCTGAACCGCAACAAGAAGAGCATCGCGCTGGACCTGAAGTCGCCAGCCGGCCGGGAGATCGTGCTGAAGCTGGCGGCCGGCTGCGAGATCATGCTGGAGAACTTCCGCCCCGGCGTGGTGAAGAAGCTCGGCATCGACTACGAGGCCGCGAAGCAGGCCAACCCGGGGATCATCTACGCCTCCATGTCCGGCTTCGGCCAGACCGGGCCCTACGGCCGCAAGGGCGGCTTCGACATCATCGCCCAGGGCATGTCGGGCGTCATGATGATGACGGGTTATCCCGGCGGGCGGCCGGCCAAGGTGGGGATCGCGATGCACGACATCGCCTGCGGCGTCACCACCCTGTACGGCATCCTCGGCGCCTTCATCGGCAAGTTGCGCCACGGCGAGGGCCAGTACCTCGAGAGCTCGCTGCTGGAAGCGGGGCTCGCGTGGAGCATCTGGGAGTTCAGCGCCTGGTTCGGTTCGGGCGAGCAGCCCACGGCCACCGGCACGCGCCATCGCCGCGTGGCGCCCTACCAGGCCTACCGCACCCAAGACGGCTACGTCACGGTCGGCGCTTCGGGCGAGAAGCTCTGGCGCGCCTTCGCCACCCAGGTGGTGGATCGGCCGCACTGGCTGGAGGACCCGCGCTTCGCGCGCAACGAGTTGCGGGTGAAGAACGCCGACGCGCTGGAGGCCCTGATCGAGGAGATCACGGCCACGCAGCCGACGGCGTTCTGGGTGGAGAAGCTCGACGCCGCGGGCGTGCCGGGCGGGCCCGTCTACACCTACGACCAGGCGCTGGCCGATCCGCACGTGCAGCACCGCCGGATGGTCTACGACCTCGAGCATCCGACGATCGGGCCGATGAAGACCCTGGGCCTGCCGCTCAAGTCCAGCGGCGAGCTGACGCAGATCCGCCAGCCGGCCCCCCTGCACGGCCAGCACACCGGGGAGGTGCTGCGTGGCCTCGGGTACAGCGACGCGGAGGTGGGCGCGCTGCTCTCGCAAGGCGTCGTGCGCGCGACCCGGGTGCCGTCATGAGCCAATCGAAGTAACGGCAAGGCCGGGACGGGATTGCGAAGCATTCCCGGGATGCGCCGCACTTGATCTTCGTCAAGCAGCGTGCGCTTGGGGCGGGAAAAACTTGCACGGCATTTCCCCGCCCACCCATGAACCAAGCACGTCCGCCCATCTTCGGCACGACCATCTTCGACGGCACCCAGGCGCGCAAGGGCTACGCCCTCAACCGCATGTGCTTCTCCTTCAACGAGGCGGCGAACCGTGACGCGTTCAAGGCCGACGAGGAGGCCTACATGCGCCGCTACGGCCTGAACGAGGCCCAGGCATGGGCGGTGCGCGAGCGCAACGTGCCGGGCCTGCTGGCCGCGGGCGGCAACGTCTACTACCTGGCCAAGTTCGCCGGCATCCTCGGCCTGGACGTGCAGGACCTCGGGGCCCTGCAGACGGGCCTGAGCAAGGAGGAATTCAAGGCGCGGCTGGTGCGCCAGAACGAGCAGCCGGTCGCGTTCGTCGGCTGGCAGGAGTAACGCCATGGCCAGGATCGTCGGCGGACTCACCACCTCCCACGTGCCCGCCATCGGCGGCGCCATCGCCAAGGGGCTGCAGCAGGAGCCGTACTGGAAGCCCTTCTTCGACGGCTTCCTGCCGGTGCACGCGTGGCTGGACGAAGTGAAGCCCGATGTGGCCGTCGTCTTCTACAACGACCACGGGCTCAATTTCTTCCTCGACAAGATGCCGACCTTCGCGGTCGGCGCCGCGCCCGAGTACCGCAACGCGGACGAAGGCTGGGGCCTTCCCACGCTGCCGCCCTTCCAGGGCGAGGTGGACCTGTCCTGGCACGTGATCGAACGCCTGGTCGAGCGCGACTTCGACGTCACGACCTGCCAGGAGATGCTGGTCGACCACGCCTTCACGATTCCGCTCAAGCTGTTCTGGCCCAGGGGCTGCCCGGTAACGACTGTGCCGATCTGCATCAACACCGTGCAGTTTCCGCTGCCCAGCGCGCGCCGCTGCTGGCAGCTGGGGCAGGCGGTGGGCGAGGCGATCCGCTCCTGGGACAGCGACAAGCGCGTGGTGGTGATCGGCACCGGCGGGCTGTCGCACCAGCTCGATGGCGAGCGCGCCGGCTTCATCAACAAGCCTTTCGACCTCAAGTTCATGGACAGCCTGCTGCACGACCCCGAGTGGGCCACCCAGTACAGCATCCACGAGCTGGTGGAGAAGACCGGCACGCAGGGCGTCGAGCTGCTGATGTGGCTGGCCACGCGCGGCGCGGTGCCGGGCTTCGTGCGCAAGGTGCACACCAATTACCACATCCCGATCTCCAACACGGCGGCCGGGATGATGGCGCTGGAAGCGCTGGAGTAGCCGCGCCCGTACGGGCCCTCCGCTTGAAGCGGGGCAGGGGCAGGCGCATACTGCCCGTGTCCACTTCCAGAGGAGGATCGGCATGAAGCAGGCAGTGGAACCCGAAGTCGAGGTCGGCCTCGGCATCTTCGAGCGGTCCTGTGTCTACTGCGGCGCCCGCTTCCGCGTGCTCGCGGACCGGCCGGCGGACCCGATGCGCCTGTGGCCGCGCGAATACGAGTGCCCGGCCTGCGGCAAGCAGTACGAGATCGACGCCGCGTCGCACCCGGAGGTGCAGTTGCTGCACGGGCGCACGGACGGCAAGGACGACCGGTACCAGGAGACGATGTTCTGAGCCGCGCGGTCTTCTGCGGCTCCTTGCGTCGAAAGATGCCCGCGCGCTGGCTCCCGTAGGCTGGTGCTGAGCCGCGCCAGCGCGAAGCCCAGCGATCAGCGAGCGCAGCGAAGCTGGGCTTCGGCCTGCGGCGCTCAGCGCCGATTTACGAGCGGGCGCTCAGCGCCGATTTACGAGCCGGCGCCTGGGACCCGCAATCGTCCCGGCCCCAGCATCGCCTCCGTCAATCCGCACTCCGCGATGCGTTGCGGCAGCGGCAGTCCGCGCGCCAGCGCGGCGCACGCCTCGCCCATCGCGGGGGAGGTCTGGATGCCGTAGCCGCCTTGCGCGGCGGCCCAGAAGAAGCCCGGCGCGGCCGGATCGAAGCCGCCCACCAGGTCGCCGTCGGCGACGAAGGAGCGCAGGCCGGCCCACGTGCGCGCCGGGCGCCGGATCTCCAGCGTCGTCATGGCGGCGATGCGGTCGATGGCGAGCGCGATGTCCAGTTCCTCCGGCTGCACGTCCTGCGGCGGCACCGGGTCGGCATTGGCCGGCGAGCCGAGCAGCAGGCCCGCGTCCGGCTTGAAGTACCAGCTTTCGTCGGCGCTGATCACGCAGGGCCACCCGCGCACGTCCACGCCGGCCGGCGGCGCGAAGGTGAAGGCGGAGCGGCGCTTCGGCTGCAGGCCGAGTGCCGGCACGCCCGCACGTTGCGCCACCACGTCGGCCCAGGCGCCGGCCGCGTTCACCAGCACCGGCGCGCGGTAAGCGCCCTGCGGCGTGGTGACCTCCCACTGCCCTTGCACGCGCGCGATGCGTTCGGCCTCCGCGTCGCACACGATGGTGCCGCCCGCGCGGCGCGTCGCGCGCAGGAAGCCCTGGTGGATCGCGTGCACGTCCATGTCCGCCGCCTCCGGTTCCAGCACGGCGCCGATGACGCATTCGCGCCGCAGCGCAGGCACCAACTCCAGCGCCTGCTGCGACGTGAGCCGGCGCGCCTGCGGCGTCATGGCGTGCAGCAGCTCCCAGTGCGCTTGCAGCAGCGCCTCCTGCCCCGGCGCGGCCACGAACAGGCAGCCGCGCGGCGTGAGCAGCGGATGCTCGCTGAAATCCGGCGGCGGGGCCGCGAAGAACGCACGGCTCGCGCGCGTGAGCGCG
>NZ_DASSVG010000098.1:0-8206 GCF_035706265.1 Ramlibacter sp.
ACTGGCGCAAGTCCTCCGGCACCATGCGGTCGAAGCCGGCGCGGATGGCCAAGTCGGCGCTGGCCCGCGCCTTGGCGTCGGTGGCGTACACGCGCGGCGTGCCGCGGAAGGCGTTGCGCGGGAACTGGTCCAGCAGCAGCACCAGCGCGAGCGCCCCGTCGGCGCTGGCCAGCCAGGAATCCAGCGCGCCGGCCGCGGCGGCCTCGTGGGTGGCGAGAAAGCGGGCGTGGAAGTCCGCATCGAAGTCCGGGTCGCGCTTGAACCAGCGCCGGGGCCCGGCGTCCTGCCAGAAGCGCAGGACCTGCTCCGGCGTGGCTGCGATGTCGGTCATGCGGCGAGTATGCCGGCAAAGAAAAGCGGGGCCATGCCCCGCCGCCCGGAAGATGCGCGAAGGCTCAAGGCTCCTCGTCCTCGTCCTGGGTGCTGCGCTGCTGCCTTTGCTGTTGCTGCTGCTGGCGCTGGCGCTCCTGCTGCGAGCCCTGCTGGCCTTGCTGACCCTGCGAGGCCTGGCCGCGTTCCTGCTGGCGCTGCTGGTCCTGCGAGCGCTGGCCCTGCTGCCCCTGCTGACCCTGCGACGCCTGCCCGCGCTCCTGCTGCTGCCCCGGCTGGCGCTGCTGCTGGCTGCCCTGGCCCATGCCGCCCTGGCTCGAACCGCCCTGTGCCTGGCCCCGACCCTGCTGGTCCTGCTGCTGGCGGTTCTGGTTCTGGTTCTGGTCTTGCCCTTGTGCCATGAAGTGCTCCTTGGATGATCGGGAGCGCACCGTCAGCGGTGGCCCCCGAAACCAATGTAGGAACGACCAAGCGTTGCGCACGTCGGACGCCGGCGCGCGCCATGTAGGAAGCAGCCTGCGCAGCGATGCGCAGCGCGGCCATCCCGGTCCTACAGGACGGCGCTCGTGCCGCTTGCAGCCAGGGCGGCGCGTGCCTCCCAGAATGGCCGCATGAGCACGCAAACCAGCATCGGCTCCGGTGAAGACCGGGGCGGCAATGAAGACCACGGGAATGCCGACGGCTGCGGCAACAAGACGTTGGGCGACAAGGCGGGCCAGCAGCCGCCCGCCGGGGCCAGCGTCGTCGACGAAGCGGGCGCCCAGGTGCCCGCCGGCGTGCCCGGCGCGCGACCCCGGCCCGGCGTGAAGAAGGGGCCCGAGTCCTATCCGGACGGGCCCAACGTCGAGGCGAGCCCCTGGGAACTGGACGCCGCGCGCGGCAAGCTGCCCAAGGACCGCTGAGGGTTCCTTCCAGTTCCGATGCGGCGGCGTCCTACACGCGTCGGGGCGCCGCGCTGACCATCATGCGCCTTCCACGAACACAACGAAAGGAAGGCATGATGAGCACGCGTACCGGTTTCCTGCGCATCGCGGCTGCGGCCGCCCTCGTGGGTTTCGGCCTGGCCGGCTGCGGAATGATGCAGTCCATGGGCTCCAACACCGAGACCTTCACGGCCACCATGTCGGGCGCCCAGGAGAGCCCGCCGGTCAGCACGGGCGGCAGCGGCAATGCCGAAGTGGTGTACCACCGCGACACGGGGGCGCTCGACTACAGCGTTTCCTATGGCGGCCTGAGCGGCCCGGCCACCGCCGCGCACATCCACGGCCCTGCGGCCCCGGGCGCGAACGCAGGCGTCGTCGTGCCCTTCACCAACGTGGGCAGCTCGCCGATCCGCGGCCAGGTGAAGATCACCCCGCAGCAGTACGAGCAGCTGGCTGCGGGCCAGTGGTACGCCAACGTGCACACGGCCGCCCACCCGGCCGGCGAGATCCGCGGCCAGCTGCGGCGCCGCTGAAGCGCGCGTGGCCGACGCGCTGCCGCTGCCGGAGCACGTCCCGGTGCTGGTCGCCGGCGGCGGCCCGGTCGGCCTGACCCTCTCCGCGCTGCTGGCGCGCCACGGCGTCGCCAGCCTCGTGGCCGAGGCGGACGAGGGCTGCTGCAGCGGCAGCCGCGCGATCTGCATCTCGCGCCGTTCGCAGGAGATCCTCGCCGCGGCCGGCGCGGGCGCGGCGCTGGCCGCCAAGGCGTTGCCCTGGACCGGCGGGCGCAGCTTCTGGCGCGACCGCGAAGTGCTGCACTTCGAGATGCCCAGCGAGCCGCTGCAGCGCTTCGCGCCGATGGTCAACATCCAGCAGTACCACGTCGAATCCTTCCTGGCGCAGTCGCTGCAGCGCGTGCCGGAGCTCGCGCGCGTGGCCTGGTCCACCCGCGTGCTGCAGGTGCGGCCGCTCGAGGACGGCGTCGAGGCCGAAGTCGAAGGGCCGGCGGGCCGCCAGCGCGTGCGCTGCGACTGGCTCGCGGCCTGCGACGGCGGCCGCAGCACGGTGCGCGAGCAGCTCGGGCTGCAGTTCGAGGGCACGCAGTACGAGGGCCGCTACGTCATCGTCGACATCGTGCAGAAGACGCGCCGCCCGGTGGAGCGCCTGGCCTGGTTCGATCCGCCCTCGAATCCGGGCTCCACGCTGCTGATGCACCGCCAGCCGGACGAGGTCTGGCGCATCGACTACCAGCTGCGCGACGACGAGGACGGGGAGGAGGCCCTGAAGCCGGAGAACATCCTGCCGCGCGTGGACAGCCACCTGCGCATGATCGGCGAGACCGAGCCCTGGAAGCTGCTCTGGGCCTCCATGTACAACGCCAAGTGCCTCACGCTGCCGGCCTACCGGCACGGCCGCGTGCTGTTCGCCGGCGATGCGGCGCACCTGGTGCCGATCTTCGGCGTGCGCGGGCTCAACTCCGGGCTGGAGGACGCGGCCAACCTCGCCTGGAAGCTCGCGCTGGTGCTGGAGGGCGGCGCCGCGCCGGAGCTGCTGGACTCGTATTCGGTCGAGCGCGTCCACGCGGCGCGCGAGAACATCGCCTACGGCGCCAAGAGCACGGAATTCATGGCGCCGCCCGACTTCGCCTTCCGCCTGCTGCGCGAAGCGACGCTGCGGATCGCACTCGACGAGCCCGCCGTGCGCTCGCTGATCAACCCGCGCCAGACCGCACCGATCGCCTACACGGGTTCGCCGCTGAACGGGCCGGAAGAGGGCACCTGGACCAGCGCGCTGGCGGCGCCGGGCCAGCCCGCGCCCGAGGCGCTGCTGCGCGGCGCGAGCGGCGAATTCCACCTGACGCAGGGCTTCGGCACCGACTTCACCTGCCTGGTGTTCGGCGACGGAACGCTGCCGCGCGCGCTCACCGAACTGGCCGCGCATGGCGTGGCCGTGCTGGAGATCGCACCGGAGGCCGACGCGCATGGCCAGGCCCGGCTGCGCTACGGACTGCCGGGCGGCCTCAGTCCCACCGGCCTGGTGCTGGTGCGACCCGACGGCTACGTGATGGGACGCTGGCGCGGCCTCGATCCCGCGCCCGTGCTGGCCTGCCTGCAAGCGAAGGGACTGCAGCCATGAACGATGCGGAGCTCGATCGCAGCTACACGGCGCTGTGCGAGGCCCTCGGCGAGGTGGGGCCGCAGCGCAGCGAACTGCTGCTGGCGATGGTGGCGCTGGGCCTGATCGCCCGCAGCGAGCGCGCCGAGGACGTGCTGTCGCTGGTGGCGCGCGCCCGCGAGCGCCTGCTGCAGGAAGGTCGCCCCGGCTGAGCCAGCGCAATATCCCCGCGTTCGCCTGGAGGAGGGCGCGCACCTACAATCTTCGGTCCCCCGGATTCCCCCTGCATGAACGCACCCCTCGACGTCTCCTACTTCGCGCGCGCCGCCAAGCCGCTCACCAGCTACCGCAAGTACTGGGCGCATCGCTTCGGTCCCGCCCCCTTCCTGCCGATGAGCCGGAAGGAGATGGAGGCGCTCGGCTGGGACAGCTGCGACATCGTGCTCGTCACGGGCGACGCCTACATCGACCACCCGAGCTTCGGCATGGCCGTGATCGGCCGCGTGCTGGAGGCGCAGGGCTTCCGCGTCGGCATCATCGCCCAGCCGGACTGGCACAGTGCCGAGCCGTTCAAGGCGCTCGGCAAGCCCAACCTGTTCTGGGCCGTGACGGCCGGGAACATGGACTCGATGATCAACCGCTACACGGCGGACCGGAAGCTGCGCAGCGACGACGCGTACACGCCCGGCGACGTGGGCGGCAAGCGGCCGGACCGCGCGGCGATCGTGTACAGCCAGCGCTGCCGCGAGGCGTTCAAGGAAGTGCCGATCATCCTCGGCGGCATCGAAGGCAGCCTGCGCCGCATCGCGCACTACGACTACTGGTCGGAGAAGGTGCGCCACAGCATCGTGCTGGACTCCAAGTGCGACCTGCTGCTGTACGGCAACGCCGACCGCGCCGTGGTGGAGATCGCCCACCGCCTGGCCGCCCGCGAGCCGGTGGAGGACATCACCGACGTGCGCGGCACCGCCTTCGTGCGCCGCGCCACGCCCGAAGGCTGGCTGGAAATCGATTCGACCAGCGTCGACACCCCCGGCCGCGTCGAGGAGCACGTCAGCCCCTACATGACCATCGCCGACCAGGCAAAGGCGAAGGGCGAATCCTGCTCGAGAGACGGAGCGGAATCTCTCCCTCTCCCGCTTGCGGGAGAGGGCAGGGGTGAGGGCACTGCGGCAACCGAACAGCCACTGCAATTCCTCCCCAACCCCCGCATCAAACTGAACCGCGACCGCACCGTGATCCGCCTGCCCTCCTACGAGGCCGTCAAGTCGGACCCGGTGCTCTACGCCCACGCCAACCGCGTGCTGCACCTGGAGACCAACCCCGGCAACGCCCGCGCGCTGGTGCAGGCGCACGGCGAGCGCGACGTCTGGCTCAACCCGCCGCCGATCCCGCTCACCACCGCGGAGATGGACCACGTGTTCGGCCTGCCTTACGCGCGCGCACCGCACCCGGTGTACGGCAAGGCGAAGATCCCGGCCTGGGAGATGATCCGCTTCAGCGTGAACATCATGCGCGGCTGCTTCGGCGGCTGCACCTTCTGCTCCATCACCGAGCACGAGGGCCGCATCATCCAGAGCCGCAGCGAGGAATCGATCCTGCACGAGGTGGGGGAGATTCGCGACAAGGTGGAAGGCTTCACCGGCGTGATCTCCGACCTCGGCGGCCCGACGGCCAACATGTACCGCATCGGCTGCCGGTCGCCCGAGATCGAAGCGGCCTGCCGCAAGCCGAGCTGCGTCTATCCGGGCATCTGCCAGAACCTGCGCACCGACCACGGCCCGCTGGTGCAGATCTACCGCAAGGCGCGCGCGCTCAAGGGCATCAAGAAGATCCTGATCGGCTCCGGCGTGCGCTACGACCTCGCCGTGCAGTCACCCGAGTACGTGAAGGAGCTGGTGCAGCACCACGTGGGCGGCTACCTGAAGATCGCGCCCGAGCACACCGAGCAGGGCCCCTTGTCGAAGATGATGAAGCCGGGCATCGGCAACTACGACAAGTTCAAGGCGATGTTCGAGAAGTACTCGGCGGAGGCGGGCAAGGAGCAGTACCTGATCCCGTACTTCATCGCCGCCCACCCGGGCACGAGCGACGAGGACATGATGAACCTGGCGCTGTGGCTCAAGCGCAATGGCTTCCGCGCCGACCAGGTGCAGGCCTTCTACCCGAGCCCGATGGCCACGGCCACCGCCATGTACCACTCGGGCAAGAACACGCTGCGCAAGGTCACGCGCACCAGCGAGACGGTGGACATCGTGCGCGGCGAGCGGCGCCGCCGCCTGCACAAGGCCTTCCTGCGCTACCACGACCCGAACAACTGGCCGCTGCTGCGCGAGGCGCTCAAGGCCATGGGCCGCGCCGACCTGATCGGCAACGGCAAGCACCACCTGGTGCCCACCTGGCAGCCGGCCACCGACGGCAGCTATGCGAGCCCGCGGCGCAAGAACTCCACGTCGGCCGGGCCGGGCAAGGGGCGCATCCTCACGCAGCACACCGGATTGCCGCCGCGGGTCACCGGCGCTGCGCGGAAGGCGAAGTAGCGACGGTCAACCTGCCATCGTGTGGATCGGCAGGTCCTTCTGCGTCGCCAGCGAATCCAGCTCCGCCCGCGTCCGCGAGGCGAAGAAAGCGGCGAGTGCGTCGTGCGTTGCCGGCGCGAACATCGCCTTCATGTCGCTGCCTTGCACCCCCGCTGCTTCGCAGAGGCGCGCCGCGAAATGCGGCTCCAGCGCCGCCACGGCGACGCGGCCGTCCCGGCACGGATAGACGCGATAGCCGGCGTGCGCGCCGCCGACTGCTCCGCTCGGTTGGGTGAGGCCCCAGCGGCGCGGCAGCCCGAGGTAGGCCGCGGCGTCGGACAGCGCCACTTCCAGGTACAGGCCTTCGGGATGCGGGGCGCCCAGCCGGTGCAGCGCCGCCTGCAGCACCGCCTCGCTCGCCATCAGCGAGCCGCCCATGTCCGCATAGAGCGTCGCGGGGAGTTCCAGCCCCGGCACCAGCCCGTTCTGGGCGAGATAGGTCAGGTCGTGGCCCGGCTCCTCCGCGCGGTCACCGGGGCCGCCGACGATCGCCACCTGGCTCAACGCCGGATGGCGCGCGTGCAGTTCCGGCCACGCCAGCCCCAGCTTGGCCAGCGCGGAAGGGCGGAAGGACGTGAGCAGGACATCGGTGCGCTCCAGCTCCCGGTGCAGCAGCTGCTGTCCCTCCTCGGTCTTCAGGTCCGCCTGCAGCACCTGCACGCCCTCGTGCAGTTCCACATAGGCGCCGGGGTTGTAGCGGCCCATGGGGTCGCCCGCGGGCGGTTCCAGCTTGGTGCAGGTGGCACCGAAGCGGCGGCAGCGCATGAGGGCGGCGGGGCCGGGCAGGTTGAGCGCGAGGCTCAGGATGCGCAGGCCTTGGAGCGGGGCGAAGCGGGGCATGCCGCAAGGCTAGCAGAGCAGGAGTGGGGTACATCCTGATGCAGGTGCGCAACACAACGGCTACCCTCCCGGGGCGCCGGCAGGAGCCGGCCGGAAAACACAAGGAGATGACAAGATGCAGTTGAAGCGCTCCCTCATCGGCCTGCTGGGCGTCGCCGCAGCAGCGTTCGCCCATGCGCAGGCGAACTGGCCCACCAAGCCGATCACGCTGGTGGTGCCCTTCGCCGCCGGCGGCCCGACGGACGTGGTCGCGCGCACGCTGGGCGCGTCGATGTCGAAGTCGCTGGGCCAGACGGTGGTGATCGAGAACAAGCTGGGCGCCGGCGGCACCGTGGCGGCCAACTACGTGGCCAAGGCGGCCCCGGACGGCTACACCTTCTTCATCCACCACAACGGCATGGCCACCGCGCCGGCGCTGTACCGCAAGCTGGCCTTCGATCCGCTGAAGGACTTCGAATTCGTCAGCCAGGCCGTCGAAGTGCCCATGACCATGCTGGCGCGCAAGGACTTCCCGGCCAACAACCTGCAGGAGATGGTGGCCTACATCAAGGCCAACCAGTCCAAGATCAACCTGGCCAACGCGGGCCTGGGTGCCGTGTCGCAGCTGTGCGGCATGATGTTCCAGCGTGCCATCGGCGTGCAGCTGACCGAGGTGCCGTTCCAGGGCACGGCGCCGGCGATGAACGCGCTGCTGGGCGGCCAGGTCGACGTGATGTGCGACCAGACCACGCAGACGGTGCCGCAGATCAAGGCCGGCAACGTCAAGCTCTATGGCGTGACGACCAAGAACCGCGTCAAGGTGCTGCCGAATGCGCCCACGCTGGCGGAGCAGGGCCTGAAGGACTTCGAGGTCGTGGTCTGGCACGGCATCTATGCGCCCAAGGGCACGCCCAAGCCGATCCTCGAGCGCATGAACACCGCCGTGCGCACCGCGCTGAAGGATCCCGACGTGATCAAGCGCATGGACGACCTCGGCGCCGAGATCGTGCCCGACGCCACCAACACGCCCGACGCGCTGCACAAGTGGCTGCAGTCGGAAATCAACAAGTGGGGCCCGGTGATCAAGGCCGGCGGCAAGTTCGCCGACTGAGCGTCCTCCCGTCACCCCCGCGCAGGCGGGGGCCCGGAAAAGAAAATCGGCTGCGGCCGATTTTCTTTTTGGCGGAGCATCAGAGCGGCAATCCGACGTAGTTCTCCGCCAGCGCCGTCGAGGCCGCCTTCGAGTTCACCAGGTAATCGAGTTCCGCCTCCTGCAGCTTCTGCGCGATCGGGCCTTCGTCCGGGAACTTGTGCATCAGCGAGGTGAACCACCAGGAGAAGCGCTCGGCCTTCCACACGCGGCGCAGCGCGCGCTCGGAGTAATGGTCGATGCCGGCGTCGCTGCGCTCGCGGTAGTGCTCGACCAGGCCGTCGGCGAGGTAC
>NZ_DASSVG010000099.1:0-2786 GCF_035706265.1 Ramlibacter sp.
TCCCCAGAGGGGAGAGGGAGTTCCCGGCCGCCCACCCCGGCCCCTTCCCCGGCGGGAAGAGGAAGTTCGCTCCCTCTCCCGCTTGCGGGAGAGGGTTGGGGTGAGGGCTGCTGGGGTGAGGGCAGCCCGAAGGCCTCGTACACCTTCGCCGCATCGTCGGCCTTGAACCCCACGTCCAGCGTCTGCGACTTCTTGTCAGCGTATTCGATCTCGAATTCGGCCAGCGAGGAGCCGCAGTCGAAGCACCAGTACACGGGCTTGAGCCCGCGGTAGACGAAGCCGCGCTCGATCACGCGCTTGAAAGCGCGGATCTCGTTGGCCTCCGTCACGAAGTCCATCGTGCGGTACGGGTTGTCCCAGTCGCCAAGCACGCCCAGGCGCTTGAAATCCTTGCGCTGGATGTCGATCTGCTCGGTGGCGAAGGCGCGGCTCTTCGCCTGCATCTCGTCGCGCGGCAGGTTGCGGCCGAACTTCTTCTCGATGGCGTTCTCGATCGGCAGGCCGTGGCAGTCCCAGCCGGGGATGTAGGCCGCGTCCAGGCCCTTGAGCTGGCGCGACTTGACGATCATGTCCTTCAGGATCTTGTTGACCGCGTGCCCCATGTGGATCTGGCCGTTGGCATAGGGCGGGCCGTCGTGCAGCACGAACTTCTGCCGGCCGCAGCGCGCCTCGCGCAGGCGCTTGTAGAGGCCCTGGTCCTCCCACTCCTTCACCCAGCCCGGCTCGCGCTTGGCGAGGTCCGCGCGCATCGGGAACGGCGTGTCGGGCAGGTTGAGGGTGGCGCGGTAATCGGTCTTGTCGGTCATGGAAGCCTCTGCGACGGGGGGATGTCATGCCGGGAGGGCCCCGGCATTCCACGCGCGCGCAGCGCGTGGGCCTCTGGATTGCGGGTCAGGCCCGCAATGGCGAAGTCCCCGTCAAATTCGGTCGCGCGTGGTCTGCCGCCGCGTCTCGGCGTGCGTGGAAGCGAAGAACGCCCGCGCGGCGTCGCAGTCGCGCGCGATGCCCGCCTTCAGGGCCTCGAGGCCCTCGTAGCGCAGCTCGTCGTGCAGTTTGTGCAGCAGTTCCACGCGGATGATTTTACCGTAGGCCCCTTCCTCGCCCAGCCGCGCCGGCCAGTCGAAGCAATGGGTCTCCAGCAGCACGCGGCCGCCGTTCACGTCGCGCGGGTCCAGGGAAGGGCGGATCCCGAGGTTGGCCACGCCCTCCAGGGGCTGCTCGGTGAGGCCGTGCACCGTCACGGCGAAGATGCCGCTGGCGGCCGGCTTCCAGTGCGAGAAGCGCAGGTTGAGCGTCTTGAAGCCGAGCTCGCGCCCCAGCTTGCGGCCGTGCACCACGTGGCCGCTGATGCTGTAGGGGCGACCGAGCAGGGCCGCCGTGCCCGTCATGTCGCCGCGGGCCAGCGCCTCGCGGACCGCCGAGCTCGAGACGCGCAGGCCGTGCACCTCGTAGCTGTTCATGCGCGCCACGTCGAATCCCAGGCGGCTGCCGGCGGAATCGAGCATCGCGTAGTCGCCGGCGCGCCGGGCGCCGAAGCGGAAGTCGTCGCCGACCAGGACGTACCTGGCCCCCAGTCCGCGCACCAGCACCTCCTCGATGAAGGCGTCGGGCTGCTGGCCCGACAGGCGGGCATCGAACTTGAGGATCACGCACTGGTCCACGCCGCACTTGCGCAGCTCGGTGAGCTTGTCGCGCAGGGTGGCGATGCGCGCCGGCGCCAGCTCCGGCTTGCGGTGCAGGGCGGCGAAGTAGTCGCGCGGGTGCGGCTCGAAGGTGAGCACGCAGCTGGGCACCCCGCGGTGCCGGGCCTCGTTGTTCAGCAGGGCGAGCATGGCCTGGTGCCCGCGGTGGACCCCGTCGAAGTTACCGATCGTCACCGCACAGGCCCTGGCGATCTGGGGGTGGTGGAAGCCGTGCAGGATCTGCATCGAGGTGATATGTTTTTGATAGCAGGCAGGGTCCGTTCGCGCTTGCCGACGCACGCATGGCCTGCCACGGGCGGAGCGCGAAAACACGGTATATTGTGTCTCACGCTGCCTCCGGGCGCTGGCGCCCGGGCGGGGCGGCGCCTGTGCCGAATGGAGGCCATGTTCGTGAAGGTCTTGAAGCTGTCCGCCCAGGGACTGCCCCAGTCGTGGATTTCGCTGGAGCAAGCCGTCCTGCACTACGCTGCCGACCAGGTGCGATGGGAGGCAGGGGCGGAGGTGGCCGTGTTCCGCGGCGGCATCAACGCCCGCAGCGGCAAGCAGTCGCTGATCACGATCAACAGCATCATCGGCACCAAGGGCGTGCCCAACATCAACCCGTTCGAGCTCAAGCCCGGCCTCACCAACGGCAAGCTGTTCGCGCGCGACCGCAACATCTGCGCCTATTGCGGCGGCCTGTTCCACGAGGAAGAGCTCACGCGCGAGCACGTGATCCCCTTCGCCCAGAACGGCAAGGACCACTGGATGAACGTGGTGACGGCCTGCCGGGCCTGCAACCACCGCAAGGGCAACCGCACGCCCGAGCAGGCCCGCATGGACCTCCTGTACGCCCCCTACGTGCCCAGCCTGTGGGAAGACTTCATCCTGCGCAACCGCCGGATCCTGGCGGACCAGATGGAGTTCCTGATGGCGCATTTGCCCAAGAATTCCAGATTGCACGCGTGAGCGGCCCCGCCGGCACGGGGTGCGGTTTCGTGCCTGGCGCTGAGCGGCGACAGCCCTGATCGTAGGCTGGCGCTGAGAGGCGATAGCCCGAAGCCCAGCGATCAGCGCGAAAGCGCTGGGCTTCGGGCATTTCCG
>NZ_DASSVG010000100.1:0-11763 GCF_035706265.1 Ramlibacter sp.
CCGGCCGAATCTTCCGCCGCTTCCGAGTCGCCGGCGCGGCCCGCGCCGACCACCAGGGCCGAACGCGACAGGGAGCGGGCCGAGAAGGCCGCGGCCCGCCGCAACGCTGCCGCCGACGGCCAGCCCCGCGGCGGGACGCAGGCCGCCGCCACCGCGCCGGCAGCGGCCCCCGACGCCTCGCGCCCGGTACCGCCCCCGTCGGCGCGCGCCGAGCCGGAGCCTTCGCGCCCGCAGGTGGCGACCTCCTCCAGTTCCGCCAGCTACCAGGCGGTGGAGCAGTGCAAGGAGCGCTTCTTCCTCGCCAAGGAACTGTGCCTCGCGGAGCATTGCGACAAGGCGGGCGCGCGCAACCACCCGCTGTGCGTCAAGCGGCGCGAGGAAGCGCGCATCCGCGAGGAAAGCAAGGTCCAGCGCTAGCAGCCCGGGCCGCCGGGCGACGGCCCCGCGCCGGGGCCGCGCGGCTCAGAGCACGTCGAGGTTGTGCACGCCGAACTGGCCGCGGGCGCGGTCGGCGAAGAAGTGCTCCAGCGTCTCCTTGACGGTGCGGAAGGCGATCTCGTCCCAGGGGATCTCGTGCTCCTCGAACAGGCGCGCCTCCAGCGTCTCGAAGCCGGGATCGAAGCGGTCCGACAGCAGCCGGGCGCGGTAGAACAGGTGCACCTGGCCGACCCGCGGCACCGAGAGCACCGTGAACAGCCCTTCGAGTTCGATCTGCGCGCCGGCTTCCTCGTGGGTCTCGCGCATCGCCCCTTCGGCGGTGGTCTCGCCCAGTTCCATGAAGCCGGCCGGCAGCGTCCACTTGCCCCAGCGCGGTTCGATGTTGCGCTTGCACAGCAGCACCTTGTCGCCGAAGTAGGGCACCGTGCCGACCACGTTCAGCGGGTTCTCGTAGTGGATGGTGTCGCAGGCCGGGCAGACGGCGCGCTGGTGCGTGTCGCCGTCGTCGGGGACGCGGTAGACCACGGCGGTTCCGCAGTTGCGGCAATGCTTGATGGGGCTGCGTAGGATCACGGACATGAAAAGGGCTCCCGCAGGAGCCCAGGAACCGGGAAGGATGGCAGGCAGTTTACGCCTTGGTCGTCTTGGTGTGCTTCTCGATCAGCGCCTTGGCCGTATCGAGCAGCTTGCGGCCGTCGAAGCCGCGCTTGTTCATGTCTTCCACCCACTCCACCTCGATCTGGCGCGAGCGGCGGCGGAATTCCTGCGCCTCGGCCGGGCTGACGGTGAAGATGCTGGTGCCCGGCACGGCCACCGCGGCCTTCCGGCCCGGAATGTCGCCGGCCTGCTGCACCTTGCCCAGCCAGGCCGAGGTGGCCATGCCGGAGTTGGCATCGATGACCTTCTTCAGGTCCGGCGGCAGGGAGTCGTACTTGGCCTTGTTCATGGCCATCACGAAGGTCGTGGTGTAGAGCGCGCCGCCGGCCGGATCGAACTCGGCGTGGTGCTTGGTGAGTTCGTGCACCTTCACCGAAGGCACCACCTCCCAGGGGATCACGCAGCCGGTGATGGTGCCCTTGGAGAGCGCATCCGGGATCTGCGGCAGCGGCATGCCCACCGGCGTGGCGCCCAGCGAGCCCACCAGCTTGGTGACCTGGCGCGTCGGCGCCCGAACTTTCAGGCCGCGCATGTCGGCGACCGTCTTCACCGCCTTGTCGACGGTGTGGATCACGCCGGGGCCGTGCACGTGCAGGGCGATGACCTGCGTTTCCTTGAATTCGTCCGGCGCCAGCGTCTGCACGTATTCCCAGTAGGCCTTGGAGGTGGCCTCGGCGTTGGACATGATGAAGGGCAGCTCGAACACCTCCACCCGCGGGAAGCGGCCGGTGGTGTTGCCGGGCAGCGTCCAGATGATGTCGACCACGCCGTCGCGGGCCTGGTCGTACAGCTGCACCGGGGTGCCGCCCAGCTGCATGGCCGGATAGGCCTCGAACTTGATGCGGCCCTTGGAATCCTTCTCCACCTTGTCCATCCACGCCTTGTGCATGTTGAGCCAGACGTTGGAGGTGGGCGCCATGAAGGTGTGGAACTTCAGCGTGACGGACTGCTGGGCGAAGCCGGTGAGGGCGCTGCCGCCCAGCGCCGCAGCGGCGCCGGTACGAAGAAGGGTTCTGCGTTGGATCATGTTCGGTTTTCCCAGCGAGAGATGGGGCCGAAGTTAACGCATGGGCCGCTTCGGGGTTTGGGGGCTTTCCCTCACGGTCACGCGCTGCGCGCGTGCTCCGGGCCCCCTAGGCGATGTACTTCAGCAACCAGAGCGAGATCGGCGGGAAGAACAGCAGCAGCAGCGTGCGCACCGTGTCGCTCACCAGGAAGGGCATGACGCCCCGGTAGCTCTCCCAGATCGGGATCCCGCGCGCCATGCCGTTGACGATGTAGACGTTCAGGCCCACCGGCGGCGCCAGCAGGCCGAAGCCCACCGTCATCAGCACCATGATGCCAAACCAGATCGCCGTGTATTCCTTCGACATGCCGAAGTCCAGCGACATGATCATGGGGAAGAAGATCGGGATCGTCAGCAGGATCATGGACAGTTCGTCCATCACGGCGCCGAGCACCACGTAGAACAGCAGCACGGCGGCCACCACCGCCACCGGCGGCAGGCCCCAGCTGCCCACCACGTTGGCGAGCTGTGCCGGCACCTGGGTGAGCGCGAGCGCCGCGTTCATCAGGTCGGCGCCGATGAAGATCATGAAGATCATCGCCGAGCCTTCGGCGGTGGCGTAGAAGCAGTGCCTGAACTTCTGCCACGTCATCTCGCCCTTGAACAGCGCCGCCAGGAAGGTGGCCGCGGCGCCGACGGCCGCGCCCTCGGTGGGCGTGAAGAAGCCGCCGTAGATGCCGCCGAACACCAGCGCGAAGATCACCGCGATCGGCAGCACGCCGCCGAGAGCCCTCCACGTCATGCGGGAGGCCTGTTCGTGCTCGGGCGCATGCCCCGGCACCATCCGCACGTAGAGGCCGATGGCGATCATGTAGCCCACCATCGCGATCAGGCCCGGGATCATGGCCGCCGCGAACAGCTTGGCGATGTTCTGCTCGGTGAGGATGGCGTAGACCACCAGTGGCACCGAGGGCGGGATCAGGATGCCCAGCGTGCCGCCCGCGGCCAGCGTGCCGGTGGCGAGCCGGCCGGAATAGCCGTGGCGCGTGAGTTCGGGCAGCGCCACCGAGGTGATGGTGGCGGCCGTCGCCACCGAGGATCCGCAGATCGCGCCGAAGGCGGCGCAGGCCATCACCGCGGCCATCGCCAGGCCGCCGCGGAAGCGCGACATCACCGCGCTCGCGAACTCGAACAGCGCCTTGGAGATGCCGCCCTGGGTGGCGAACTGCCCCATCAGGATGAACAGCGGGATCACCGACAGGTCGTAGCTCGCGAAGCGCGCGAAGGCCTGGGCATTGAGGAAGCTTTCCAGCGGCGCCAGCCCCGCCTGCAGCACGTAGCCCACGCAGCCGGCGACGAACATGGAGATGGCGATCGGCGCGCGCAGCGCCATCAGCAGGAGCATCAATCCGAAGATCAGCCCGCTCAGTGCCAGCGGGCTCATACCAGGGCCCCCACGCTTGTCACTTCGTGTACTGCGCTGCCCCCCGAGGGGGCCTTCGCGCCTTCGGGCGGCCGTGCGGCGCTCATTCGTGCACCTCCTCACCGAACCCGAACGCGGCCTGCCACAGGGCGATGACGGCCGTCAGCCCCAGCGGCGGCACCATGGTGGCGTAGACCACCCACTCGGGGAAGCCGAGCATCATGGTGGTGGAGTGGGCCTTGTACGAGCTCAGGCCGCCGAGCGTGGTGCGCCAGGCGAGCAGGGCGATCGAGAGCCCGAGCAGCAGGGCGCCGAGGCGATCGAGCCGCTCGTTGGTGCGCGCGCTCGCCTTGGCGGTGAAGAAGTCGACGATGATGTTGCCGCGCCGGGCCTGGCACCAGGGCAGGAAGAGGGCGATGGCCGCGCCCGCGGCGACGCCGGTCAGCTCGAAATCGCCCACCAGCGTGGTGCCGGTGGTGTTGCGTCCCAGCAGGCTGACGCAGGTCATGAGCGTGATGCCGGTGAGGATGAAACCGGCCACGATGGCGCAGAACTTCGCCAGGGATTCCAGGACGCGCAAGCCTTGCCCCTCTTGTTGCTTTCTCGGGATGGCCGCGATCATAGGGCGCGGCGCAGGCACCGCGTCCTATGGATTGTGCCGAGGCGGGCCCGGGTCGGGCCTCAGGCCGCCTGGATCTTCAGCGAGATCTGCTCCAGCCCGCCCACGCCGCCCACCAGCGTGTCGCCGGCCACGACGGCCGCCACGCCCTCGGGCGTGCCGGTGTAGATCAGGTCGCCGGGCGCGAGCTCCCAGGCCCTGGAGACGTGCTCGATGATCTCGCCGATGTTCCAGATCAACTTCGAGACGGTGCTGCGCTGGCGGTCCTTGCCGTTCACCTGCAGCCAGATCTCGGCGTTCTCGATGTCGCCGGCCTGCTCCGCGGGCGTGATGGCGCCGATCGGCGAGGAGGCGTCGAAGGCCTTGCCGATGCACCAGGGGCGGCCCTGCTTCTTCATCTCCGCCTGCAGGTCGCGGCGGGTCATGTCCAGGCCCACGGCGTAGCCGAAGATGTGGCTGCGGGCGTCGGCGGCGGCGATGTTCCTGCCGCCCTTGCCGATGCAGGCCACCAGCTCGATCTCGTGGTGCAGGTCCTTGGTCAGGCTCGGGTAGGGCAGGGTCGCGGTCTGGCCCGGGTTCACCACCACGGCGGCGTCGGCGGGCTTGAGGAAGAAGAAAGGCGCCTCGCGGCCGGTGAAGCCCATCTCCTTGGCGTGTTCGACGTAATTTCGCCCCACGCAGTAGATGCGGCGGACCGGGAAGCGCTCGGCGCGGCCCACGACGGGCACGCTGACGGCCGGCGCCGGCGGGAAGACGTAGCTCATGACAACCTTTCTTCGGTGTGGATACCCAGCGCTTCGTGCACGGGTCGGTCGGAAAAACTGAACAGGACGCAACCCGTGGCCGAAGCGAGGCGCGCAGTGTGCCACGAAGGCACTACGAAGTGATCGCGCGGGCCGAAGGCGTAGCGCCATTCCTGCTCGCCGGCGCTGATCGTCACTTCGCCTTCGCCCTCGACGACGCTGTAGACGGCGCCGTCGGTCTGGCGCCAGCCCTTGCCGCCGAAGCCCGCCGGCAGCTTCTGCAGGAAGGTGCCGATGGTCGGCATGGGCCACCCGCCGGTGAGCGGGTTCACGTAGCGCAGCTTGGTGCCGTCCCATTCGTCGATGGGCGCGCTGCGTTCCAGCTGCTCCAGCGCCTCGCGGCTGCGCTCGTAGGGATAGCTGAAGATCGGCGAGGTGCGGCCGTAGGGCGAGGTGGCGCGCACCGGGGCCATGTTGTGGCCATAGCGGGCGAAGCTGGTGCCTTCGGCGCGCGTCACCTGCTGCGAGCGGCTGGTGTCGTTCTGCGCGAAGCCGGCATCGAAGAAGCGCACCATCGGGATGTCCAGGCCGTCGAGCCACACCACCGGCTGGTCGGCCTCGTGGCCGTGGTCGTGCCAGGTCCAGCTCGGGGTGATGATGAAGTCGCCCGGGTGCATCACGGTGCGCTCGCCGTCGACGGCGGTGTAGGCGCCCGAGCCTTCGACGATGAAGCGCAGCGCGCTTTGCGTGTGGCGGTGGCTGGGAGCCACTTCGCCGGGCAGGATCAGCTGCAGGCCCGCATAGAGCGATTGCGTCACGGCCGACTGGCCGCGCAGCTGCGGGTTCTCCAGGATCAGGACGCGGCGCACGGCCTCTTCGGCGGTGATGACCTCGCCGGCGCGCATCAGGTACGGCCGCACCTGCTCGTACTTCCAGAAGGCCGGCACGCAAGGCGTCTTCGGCTGCGGCGGCACCAGGGCATGCAGCACTTCCCACAAGGGCGTGAGGTGGTGCGGCGCCATGTCGCTATAGAGCTGCTCGCGCAGCTGCCTGGTGGGAAGGGGGGCGTTCATGGTGTCTCCTCTAGGTGCTGCGGCCCAACCAGGCGCCATTGTGTTCCAGCCGCGCCTGCAGGGCGGCGATGTCCACTTGCGCCGCCGGTGCCGTGTTGCGCAAGGCGAGGTCGGCCGCGGTGCCCGCCGCCTGGCCCATGACGAAGCAGGCGCCCGTCACGCGGGCGGCCGACTGCGCCTCGTGGCTCATCGAGGCGCAGCGGCCCGCGATCCAGACGTTGTCCAGCCCCTCGGGCACGGTCATCCGGTAAGGCAGGTGGTTGAAGCCGCGGCTTTCCGGGATCTTCGGCCAGCGGAATTCGACGTCGCCCTTGAGGTGCAGCTCCAGCGGCCAGCCGTTGACGCCGATGGTGTCGTCGAAGCTGGCACATTCCAGCACGTCGGCTTCGGTGAGCTGGTAGAGGCCGCGCACGCGGCGCGTCTCGCGGATGCCCACCTGCGGCGCGATGTCGACGATGTAGCAGCTCTCGAAGCCGGGCACCTCGCGCAGGAAGCCGGCCACCTCGGCGATCTGGCGCCGGCCCAGGACCTCCGCCTCGCTCAGGTCGCGCGCGTCGGTGCCGTCCATGGCATTGCCTTCGCGGTTGGCCAGCTGCGTGAGGTTCACGCGCCATTCGATGCCGCTCTTCTGCGGCCGCACGATGGGCGTCTTGCGCGGGAAGCGGTAACGGCCTTCGGCCTCGGCCTGCAGCATCAGCCTGGGGATCACTTCCCAGGCCTTGCCGGCGCGCTCCGGGTTGACGCCGTTGATGCGGAACATGGTCGACGGGTAGAGCATGTTGCCCTGGCCGTCGCCCTTCTCGTACGGGGCACCGGCCCAGGCCGCGAGGTCACCGTCGCCGGATGCGTCGATGAAGGCGCGGCCGACCACCGCGTGGCGGCCCGATTTCGTTTCCACCAGCAGGGCCTGCACGCGGCGCGCGCCGTCCATCACCACGCCGGCGGCGAGCGCGTGGAACAGGATCTCGACGCCGGCCGAGAGCAGCAGGTCGTCGGCCGCGATCTTGTAGGCGGCAGTGTCGTAGGCCTGCGCCACGGTCTTGCCGAACAAGGCATGCGGCGCGTTGAGGCCGCCCAGGCGATCGATGCGTTGCAGCAGTTCGTCGGCCACGCCGTGCACCACCTGGCGGATGTCGCCGTGCACGTTGGCATGCAGGCCGCAGAAGTTGGTCACGCCGGCGGCCGTGCCCATGCCGCCCAGGAAGCCGTAGCGCTCCACCAGCAGCGTCTTGCGGCCGGCGCGCGCGGCCGCGACGGCGGCGGCCATGCCGGCCGGACCGCCGCCCAGGACGACCACGTCGTATTCGCCCCAGACCGGCGTTGCGCGGCTGGGTTCCGTGAGAGTGCGGGTCATGTGGAAGAGCGTAACAAAACTCAAGGTCGGCTTCGTCCGACAACCGTCAGCGCGAGTTTCGACTTCAATGCATGGGCTACGTATTGCATTGCATTTGAAAGGAACATAACGATGAACGCTTCTGCTGTCCGCCACGCGCTGCTCGCCGTCACTGCCACCGCTTTCGGCCTGGCCGGCTGCGCCGACATGAACATGCCCAACATGAGTCCCACCGCCCGCAACACGGCGATCGGCGCCGGCGTGGGCGCGCTCGCGGGGGCTGCCATCGGGGGCGATGCCAAGGGTGCGCTGATCGGCGCCGGGGTGGGTGCGGCCGGCACTTATATCTGGTCGCGCCAGATGGAGCAGAAGAAGCTGGCGATGCAGCAAGCCACCATGGGCAGCGGTGCGACCGTCGTGCAGACGGCCGACAACCAGCTGAAGCTGGAGGTGCCGAGCGACCTGTCGTTCGACACCGGCCGCGCGGACATCAAGCCGAACATGCGGCCCATCCTCGACCAGTTCGCCAACGGGCTGGCGAACCAGCCGAACACCGAAGTGCGCATCATCGGCCACACCGACAGCACGGGCTCGGACGAACTGAACAACCGGCTGTCGCTTGATCGGGCACAAGCGACCAAGAACTACCTGGTCTCGCGCGGCGTGGCCGCCGGCCAGATCCAGGTGGCCGGCCGCGGGGAGCACGAGCCGGTGGCCGACAACAGCAGCGACGCCGGCCGGGCGCGCAACCGCCGGGTGGAGATCTTCCTGGGCGAGCGCAGCGTCGCGGCGCGGTGAGATTGATGGCGGCGGCTGGCTCCCCGTACGGTGGCTGCCTCCCCGTAGGCTGGTGCTGAGCGCCGACAGGCCGAAGCCCAGCGATGCGCGAGCGCCGCGAAGCGCTGGGCTTCCGGCGAGCCCGGACCTGTCGGCCCGGGCTCGCGTCAGCGCCAGCCTACGAACAGCGCGCGCCAGATCGCGAGAAAGCGCGCTACGCCCCTTCGCTCTTCGCCACCAGCTCGAAGTGCTCCACCGTCGGCGGCTGGGCGAAGAAGGGTCCGACGATCGCGCGCCATTCGGCGAACAGCGGGCCGCCGCGGAACTTCACGGTGTGGTCTTCCAGCGTGTCCCAGAAGACCTGCAGCACGTAGCGCTCCGGCGACTCGATGCCCTTGTTCACCTTGTAGCCGCGGAAGCCCTCGGCGCGGGCGATCACGCTGCGCGCGCCGCGCTCGATCGCCTCTTCGAATTCCTTCTGCTTGCCCGGCTGGATGCGGATGTCGGCGAGTTCCAGGATCATCGTCTTGCCCTTCTCAGTATTGCTTCTCGGGCAAGTCTACCGCCAGCCCGTCGAGCTCCGGCGTGAGCTTGATCTGGCAGCTGAGACGGCTGTTCGGCTGGCGCGGCGAGGCGGTGAACGCCAGCATGCCGTCCTCGTCGGCGGACGGCAGCTCGAGCCGGCTCGCGAAGGGCTCGCGCACATAGACGTGGCAGGTGGCGCAGGTGAGCATGCCGCCGCAATCGGCCGCGATGCCGTTGACGTCGTTCGCCACCGCGGCCTGCATGAGGCTCTGGCCGGTCTTCGCTTCCAGCGTGGTTTCGCCGGGCGCCGACGGCGGCCCGAACAGGTGCACCTTGATCTTCTTCATCAGAACCTGCCGAAGTATTCGCGCCGCTGGAATTCGTCCCGGTCCTCCGCGGCCTCGAAGCGCTGCTGCTCGCTTTGCTTGATGCGCGTGAAGTACTCGACGAAGGCCGGCCCGAAGGCCTCGCACAGCGCCACGTCCGTGCGCAGCGCGTCCAGCGCCTCGCCCAGGCTGGTGGGCAGCCCTTCGCCGGCGCCGCCATAAGGCGCGGCGGTGGCGGCGGGGGGCAGCAGGCGGCGGCCGATGCCGTCCAGGCCCGCATGCACCTGGGCGGCGAAATAGAGATAGGGATTGGCCGCCGGCTCGCCGATGCGGTTCTCGATGCGCGTGGCCGCGTCGCCGCAGGCGCCGATCACGCGCAGCAGCGCGCCGCGGTTGTCGCGCCCCCACAGCACCGACTGCGGCGCCAGCGCGTTGGGGCGGAAGCGGCCGAAGCCGTTGGCCGTGGGCGTGCAGAACGCCGCCATCCCGCGCGCGTGCTGCAGCAGGCCCGCGAGCCAGTGCTGGCCCACCGGCGACAGCGTGTGGCCCGCATCGTCGGGCCCCGTGTGCGCCTCCGGGCTCTCGCGGCGGAACGCGTTGCCGCCGCTGCGCAGGTCCACCAGCGACTGGTGCAAGTGCCAGCCGCTCGCCATGATGTTGGGAAAGGGCGGCCGGCACATGAAGGTGGCGTGGTAGCCCGCGCGGCGCAGCGCCATCTTCACGGCATTGCGGAACAGGACCATGTTGTCCGCCGCCGTGAGCGCATCGGCGGGCTCGAACACCGCCTCGACCTGGCTGGGCCCCAGCTCCACTTCCAGCGACAGCAGCGGCAGGCCCAGCGCCTGCGCGGTGCGCTGCACGATGCGCAGCGGCTCCTCGGCCAGGTCGTACCAGCCCTCCGCAAGCAGGTTGTAGCCGGGATGCAAGAGGCTCACGCGCGGCGCCGGCGGCGGCCAGTCGGCCTGCGCGGGATCGAGCTGCGCGTCCTCGATGCGGTAGATGTGGAACTCGACTTCCAGCCCGCACTTCAGGCCGTAGCCCGCCTGCGCGAGCCGGGCCAGGGCGCGCTGCAGCACGCGGCGGGTGTCCAGCTCCACCGGCTGTCCGTCCTCGAACCAGGGCTGGCACTGGATCCAGCCGGTGGCCGCGGCCCAGGGCAGCGGGCGGAAGCTTTGCGGATCGCCCAGCAGCTGCAGGTTGTTGGCGAAGCCGAAGCCGGGCAGCGAGGCCGTCCCGCCCGGCTCGAACACCTTGAACGCCGTGCGGTCCGAGGTGTCCTTCAGCATCAGCGTACTGACCATGCCGACGCCCTCGCGCAGCGCCCGCTGCGCCGCCGAGGCGACCAGCGTCTTGCCGCGCAGCACGCCGTGCAGGTCGCACCAGGCGAAGCGCACCAGCTCCAGCCCCTGCGCCTCGATCGCCCGCGCCACCCGCGCAACCGCGTCTTCCCGCGCGGCATCGTGGATGCCGCAGCGTACTGCGAAGGACGTCACGTGGGCTGGGCCTCCGTGCTGCGCGCCGCGCCGGCGCTCCACGGGGCGCCGGCCCGTCTGGCCTGCACGCGCTGCTGCCACCACGTCGCCCACTCGCCCGCGGGCGCGATGCCGTCCACGGTGTCGGGGCCGCGCAGTTCCGCGGTCAGCGCCGGATCTGCCGCACCCGGCGCGCTACCGCCGGCCTGCACCGTCTCGATGGCCTGCAGCAGCGCCCGCCGGTTGGCCATGATCACCTTGTCGCTGGTGCCCAGGTGCTCGCGCGTGCGGTCCTGGATCGCGCCCATGCTCTCCACGGCCCACTGGTCGTGCACGTTGATGTCTTCCTCGCCCATGCCGAGGAAGGTGCGCGAACGCTGCTCGCCGGGATCGAAGCCCCAGTCGTTGTGGCGGCCGGATTTCGGCACGTAGTCCGGCAGCGCGATGAACTGCAGCCGCTGCTGGCGCATCGCTTCCTTGTCCACCGGGCCGGCGAAGCTGGTGAAGATGGAATACCAGTAGGTGTGCGTGTCGTCCACCGGCAGGTGCATCTGGGTGATGGTGAGCGTCTCCGACAGCGGGATCACGAAGGTGTGCGGGAAGATCGCCTGCGTCACGCGCACGTGGGTGAGTTCTTCCGTCATCGGCCGCAGCGCCGTGATCTGCAGGCCCCAGGGCCGGTTCTCGAAGGAGATCTCGGGCTGGTGGAACTCGCGCATGATGCGCGTCATCGGCCACTTCTCGCCGCCGAAGTCGCCGGCGCTGGCGCTGCGGAACTGCTTGCCTGCGGGGTTGTCGCCCACCGCCTCCAGCGGGGCGTCGCTCAGGAAGCGGTGCAGGAAGGAGGGATGTGCCGGATCGATGCCGACCTCGAAGGCCTGCAGCCAGTTGCAGTGCCACAGGCCCTTGAAGGCGAAGGTGTGGCTCGCGGGCGCCTCGAAGCAGTCGAAGCGGGGGAAGGGCGGCGGCGTGCTGCCTTCCTCGCCGAACCAGCCGAAGAGGATGCCGCTTTTCTCGACCACCGGATAGCTGCGCTGGCGCACCCGCTCGCACAGCCGGCTGCCGGCGGGCTCGGCCGGAGTTTCGAGGCAGCGGCCGCTGGCGTCGAACTTCCAGCCGTGGAAGGGACAGCGCACGCCATCGCCCTCGTGCCGCGCGAAGGCGAGGTCGGCGTTGCGGTGCGGGCAGTCGCGATCGAGCAGGCCCCAGCGGCCGGCCGCGTCGCGAAAGAGGATCAGGTCCTGCCCCAGCACCCGCACCGCCTTGAGCGCGCGCTGCGCCATGCGCGGATCGAGCCGCGGCTCGAATTCGTCGACCAGGGCCACGGGCTGCCAGTACTGGCGCATGACCGCGCCGCAAGGCGAGCCCGGG
>NZ_DASSVG010000101.1:0-12262 GCF_035706265.1 Ramlibacter sp.
GGCTTCGGGATCAGGTACTCGGGGCCGAACTTCAGCTGCTCGCCGGCATAGGCCGCCGCGACCACTTCGCTCTGCTCCGCCTGCGCCAGTTCCGCCATCGCGTGCACCGCGGCGATCTCCATCTCGGTGGTGATCGTGGTGGCGCCGCAATCGAGCGCACCGCGGAAGATGTAGGGGAAGCACAGGACGTTGTTGACCTGGTTCGGGTAGTCCGTGCGGCCGGTGGCGATGATGCAGTCGGGGCGGGCCGCCTTGGCCGCGTCCGGATCGATCTCGGGATTCGGGTTCGCCAGCGCCAGGATCACCGGGCTGGCCGCCATGGTCTTGACCATCTCCGGCTTGAGCACGCCGCCGGCCGAGAGGCCCAGGAACACGTCGGCATCCTTGACCACCTCGGCGAGCGTGCGCGCGGAGGTCTCCTGCGCGAACAGCTCCTTGTCCGGGTCCATCAGCTCCTTGCGGCCCTTCCACACCACGCCGGCCAGGTCGGTGACGTAGATGTTCTCGCGCGGCAGGCCCAGCTTGAGCAGCAGGCCCAGGCAGGCCAGGGCGGCGGCGCCGGCGCCGGATGTCACCAGCTTGACCTTCTTCAGGTCCTTGCCCACGACCTTCAGGCCGTTGAGGATGGCCGCGCCGACGACGATGGCGGTGCCGTGCTGGTCGTCGTGGAAGACCGGGATCTTCATCCGCTCGCGCAGCTTGCGCTCGACGTAGAAGCAGTCGGGCGCCTTGATGTCTTCCAGGTTCACGCCGCCGAAGGTGGGCTCCAGCGCCGCGATCACGTCCACCAGCCGGTCCAGGTTCTCCTTCTCGGCAATCTCGATGTCGAACACGTCGATGCCGGCGAACTTCTTGAACAGGA
Organism: Ramlibacter sp.; assembly: GCF_035706265.1. GTDB lineage: Bacteria > Pseudomonadota > Gammaproteobacteria > Burkholderiales > Burkholderiaceae_C > Ramlibacter. The sequence continues at coordinate 863 of NZ_DASSVG010000101.1, forward strand.
CGCCCTTGCCCTCCATCACCGGCTTGGCGGCCAGCGGGCCGATGTCGCCCAGGCCCAGGACGGCGGTGCCGTTGGTGATCACGGCCACCAGGTTGCCCCGGCTCGTGTAGCGGAAGGCGGCGTTCGGGTCGCGCACGATTTCCTCGCAGGGCGCGGCGACGCCGGGCGAGTAGGCCAGCGCCAGGTCGTGCTGGTTGATCAGCTGCTTGGTCGCGGCGATCTGGACTTTGCCGGGGGTGGGGAACTCGTGGTATTCGAGGGCGGCCTGGCGCAGTTCAGCGCGTTTGTCGTGCGTCGCCGGGGAATCGGTGGACATGGGATCGGGTCTCCTGGGCGCGACAACGGCCAAGCGGCGCCCGCGCTTGTTGTGCAAAAAGAAAAGCCTGCCATTGTAGTACCCGTCGCCGGGGAAAACCCTAGTACGCGAATATGCGTATCGGGAATTGAGCTGTTGCCGCCTCCGTACAGGCCCCCGCGCGCCGGCCGCGTATGCATGATTGGCATCAACAGGCGCCGCATCCACATTGGCCTTGCCGGGCCTCGCGCGCCTACAGTGGATGCGGCCCCAGGAGAAAGAGAACATGGCTGCCACACAGGAAACCCGGCGCGACGAACAGGTCGCCGCCGTCCTGGCCCTGGCCACTGCGCGCCAGGCCGCTCCCGCCGCCGACACCCTCGACGGTTTCGCCCACGAATACTTCCGCCAGGTCGATGTCGAAGACCTGGAGGAGCGCACGCCCGAGGACCTGCTGGGCGCGCTGCTGTCGCACTGGCAGTTCGGTGCGCAGCGGCCGCCGGGCATGCCCAAGGTGCGCGTGTTCAGCCCCACGCCGGGCGAGGACGGCTGGGGCTCGCGCCACACGATCGTGGAGATCGTCAACGACGACATGCCTTTCCTGGTCGACTCGGTGTCGATGGAGATCCACCGCCAGGGCCTCGCGCTGCACCTGTTGGTGCACCCGGTGTACGCCGTGCAGCGCGATGCGCGCGGCCTGCTGCAGTCGATCGCGCCGCGCCACGGCGCGCCGGACCTGCCGCGCGAATCGTGGATGTACATCGAGGTGGACCGGCTCGTCGACGGCAAGCAGCGCGCGGCGCTGTGCCAGGGCATCGAGCGGGTGCTGGGCGACGTGCGCGCCGCCGTGAGCGACTGGAAGCCGATGCTCGCGCGGCTGGCGCAGGCGAGCGGCGAACTCGCCGCCGTGCCCCCGGGCGTGAGCGCGGAGGAGGCGGCCGAGAGCCGCGCCTTCCTGGACTGGCTGGCCGACGGCCACTTCACCCTGCTCGGCTACCGCCAGCACGACCTCGTCGAGGAGGACGGCAGCCTGGCCCTGAAGCTGGTGCCCGGTAGTGCCCTGGGCGTGTTGCGCGAAGGCGCCGATGCCACGCCTTCGGCCAGCTTCGCCGCCCTGCCCCCGTCGGCGCGCGCGCTGGCGCGCACGCCTTCACCGGTGCTGGTGATCACCAAGGCGAACACGCGCTCCACCGTGCACCGCGACGGCTACACCGACTACCTCGGGGTCAAGCGCTTCGACGCCGAGGGCCGCGTGATCGGCGAGCACCGCTTCATCGGCCTGTTCACCTCCACGATGTATTCGGCGCGGGTGAGCGAGACCCCGCTGCTGCGCCGCAAGGTGCACGCCATCGCGCAGCGCGCCGGCTTCGCGCCGGCCGGCCACCTCGCCAAGGCCTTGCAGCACAACCTGGAGATCTTCCCGCGCGACGACCTGTTCCAGGTGCCCGAAGGCGAGCTGTACGAGATCATGCTGGGCATCCTGGCCGTGGGCGAGCGCCACCGCCTGCGCCTCTTCACCTGGAAGGATCCGTTCGACCGCTTCGTCTCCTGCCTGGTGTTCGTGCCGCGCGAGGCCTTCTCCACCCAGCTGCGGCTGAAGTTCCAGAAGATCCTGCTGAAGGAGTTGAACGGCAGCCACATCGACTTCGACGTGCTGCTCTCGGGCACGCAGCTGGCGCGCATCCACTTCAACGTGCGCATCGCGCCCAACCCGGTGCCGGCCTTCGACCGCAAGGACCTGGAGCGCAAGCTGGCCGCCGCGGCGCGGCGCTGGGAAGACGAACTGCGCGAGGCGCTGGTGGAAAGCGAGGGCGAGGCGGCGGGCCTGGCGCTGGAGCGGCGCTGGGCCGGCGGCTTCCCGGTCGCCTATCGCGAGCACGTGCCGGCGCGCGCCGCGGTGCACGACATCCGCAAGATCGCCTCGCTGACGCCCGAAGCGCCGTTCGCGCTGGCGCTCTACTGGCCGCTCGGGGCCGCCGAGGGCCGGCTGGGGCTGAAGGTCTACCGCCTCGGCGCGCCGGTGATCCTGTCGGACAGCCTGCCCATGCTGGAGCACATGGGCGTGCGGGTGCTGGCCGAGGACAACCACCGCATCCACGACGGCGAAGACACCCCGCCCGTGTGGCTGCACGACTTCGCGCTGCAGGCGCGGGCCAACGAGGAGATCGATCCGCAGGCGCTGGCCCGCCTGTTCGAGGACGCGTTCGCGCGCGTGTTCCGCGGCGAGGTGGAGAACGACTCCTTCAACCGGCTGGTGCTGCTCGCGGCGCTCTCCGCCGAGGAAGTGGTGGTGCTGCGGGCCTACGCCAAGTACCTCAAGCAGATCGGCTTCGCGGCCTCGCAGTCGACCATCGCCGCCACCCTGGCCGCGCACCCGCGCATCGCCCGCATGCTGGTGTCGCTGTTCCGCCTGCGCTTCGACCCGCAGGCGCACGACGAACAAGGCGCGGCCTCGCAGGTGAACGCGCTGAACCAGGCGCTCGACAAGGTGAGCAACCTGTCGGAAGACCGGGTCCTGCGCCAGCTGCTGGCGCTGATCCAGGCCACGCTGCGCACCAACTACTGGCGCACCGGGGTCGGCGCGAGCGGCGCGCCGGGGCCGCGCCGGCCGTTCCTGAGTTTCAAGCTCGATTCGCACAAGGTGCCGGGCCTGCCCGAGCCGCGGCCGCTGTACGAGATCTGGGTCTATTCGCCGCGCTTCGAGGGCATCCACCTGCGTGGCGGCAAGGTGGCGCGCGGCGGACTGCGCTGGTCCGACCGGCCGGACGACTTCCGCACCGAGGTGCTGGGGCTGGTGAAGGCGCAGATGGTGAAGAACACCGTGATCGTGCCGGTCGGCTCCAAGGGCGGCTTCGTGCTGAAGAAGGCGCCGCCGGCCAGCGACCGCGAGGCGTACATGAAGGAAGGCGTGGCCTGCTACCAGGACTACCTGCGCGGCCTGCTGGACCTCACCGACAACCTGGTGAACGGCCTGGCGGTGCCGCCGCCGCAGGTGGTGCGCATCGACGGCGACGACCCCTACCTCGTGGTCGCGGCCGACAAGGGCACGGCCAGCTTCTCCGACTACGCCAACGCGGTCAGCATCGAGTACGGCCACTGGCTCGGCGACGCCTTCGCTTCCGGCGGCAGCCAGGGCTACGACCACAAGGAGATGGGCATCACCGCGCGCGGCGCCTGGGAAAGCGTCAAGCGCCACTTCCGCGAAATCGGGCTGGACACGCAGTCGACCGACTTCACGGTGATCGGCATCGGCGACATGTCGGGCGACGTGTTCGGCAACGGCATGCTGCTGTCGAACCACATCCGGCTGGTGGCGGCCTTCGACCACCGGCACATCTTCATCGACCCCGATCCGGATCCCGCGACCTCGTACGCCGAGCGCGAGCGGCTGTTCAAGCTGCCCCGCTCGTCCTGGGCCGACTACGACGCCAAGCTCGTTTCCGAAGGCGGCGGCGTCTGGGCCCGCTCGGAGAAATCGGTGGCGATCTCGCCGCAGGCGCGGCGCGTGCTGGGCATCGAGGCCGAGTCCCTCACGCCGGCGGAACTGATCTCCGCCATCCTCCGTGCGCCGGTGGACCTGTTCTACAACGGCGGCATCGGCACCTACGTCAAGGCCTCGGGCGAAACGCACGCTGACGTGGGCGACCGCGCCAACGACGCCGTGCGCATCGACGGCCGCGAGCTGCGCTGCCGGGTGGTGGGCGAGGGCGGCAACCTCGGCTTCACCCAGCGCGGGCGCATCGAGGCGGCGCTGAACGGCGTGAAGCTCAATACCGACGCCATCGACAACTCCGCCGGCGTCGACACCTCGGACCACGAGGTCAACATCAAGATCCTGCTCGGGATCGCGCAGGGCGACGGCGAGCTCACCGACAAGCAGCGCAACGCGCTGCTGCCGCAGATGACGGAGCAGGTCGCGGCCCTGGTGCTGCGCGACAACTACTTCCAGACCCAGGCGCTTTCCATCGGCGGGCGGCTGGCGCGCCGGCAGTTCGACGAGCAGGCGCGCTTCATCCGCTTCCTGGAGAAGAAGGGCGAACTCAATCGCGCCATCGAGTTCCTCCCGAGCGAGGAGGAGATCGCCGAGCGCAAGGCGCAGGGCCTGGGCCTCACCAGCCCGGAGCAGGCGGTGCTGCTCGCGTACAGCAAGATGTGGTTGAACGACGAGCTGATCGCCTCCGACCTGCCGGAAGACCCGTGGATCGCCACCGCGCTGGAGCGCTACTTCCCCAGCCAGCTGCGCGAGAAGTTCGCGGCCACCATCCCGCGCCACCCGCTGCGGCGCGAAATCATCGCCACCCATGTCCTGAACAGCATGGTGAACCGGGTCGGGCCGACCTTCGTGCACCGGCTGGGCGAGATCACGGGCGCCACGCCGCCGCAGGTGGTGCGCGCCTACCTGGCCAGCCGCGAGGTGTTCGGCCTCGTGCCCCTGTGGCAGCAGATCGAGGCGCTGGACACCGTCGTGCCGGACGAAGTGCAGGCCGACATGGTGATCGCGCTGCGCGCCCTGCTGCAACGCGCCACCACCTGGTTCCTGCGCTCGCGGCGGCTCTTCGAGCCGACGCAGCAGCAGGTGGCACGATTCGCCCCCGCCGTGCAGGCGCTGCGCTCGCACCGCGAGGCGAGCGCGCCGGAGTCGCCGCGCGCGGCCGGCTGGATGGCCGCCGGCGTGCCGCAAGCGCTGGCGCTGCAGGTGGACAGCGCGGAGGCGCAATTCCACGCGCTCGACATCGCCGAGATCGCCGAGGCGAGCCAGAAGCCGCTGGAGCTCACGGCGCAGGTGCACGCCGGGGTGGGCGAGCGCCTCGGGCTGGCGCGCATGCAGCAGCAGATCGAGGCCTTGCCGGCCGAGAGCTTCTGGCACAGCCTGGCGAAGATCGCCCTCAGCGACGACGTGAGCGACCTGCAGCGCTCCATCGCGCAGCAGGCCGCCATGCACCAGGACGGCAGCGCGGGCGAGGTGCTCGATCGCTGGGAGCACGGCAACCGGCAGGCCCTGGAGCGCGCGCAGCGGCTGCTGCAGGAGCTGAAGGACACGGGCACGGGCGACCTCGCGATGCTGTCGGTCGCCTTGCGGGAGCTGCGCAACCTGGTCTGAAGCCGCGCCGCGCATGCAGTCTTCCACGCTGGTGGCGCTGGCGGCGCTGGCAGGCATCGCGGGCCTGCTGCTGGCGGTCGCCCTGCGCGCGCGCCGGCCGGCGGCCGACAAGCACACGCAGCTGGCCCACGCCAAGACGGACGCCCTGCTGCTGCTGGGCGTCATGGGCTGCGTGCTGGTGCTGAGCCTGTCGCTGCCGCCCGGCCTGTTCGCCAATGCGCTGCGCAGCACCAGCGAGGCCGCGATCGTCGGCGGCCTGGCCGACTGGTTTGCCGTCTCGGCCTTGTTCCGGCCGCTGCCGGTGCCCGTCATCGGCCGCGATACCGACGTGATCGCGCGCAAGAAGGACGAGATCGGCGACAACCTCGCGCAGTTCGTGCAGGAGAAGTTCCTCGATGCCGATTCGCTGGCGGCGCTGCTGCGGCGGCACGACCTCGCCGGGGGCCTGGCCGGCTGGCTCACGCAGGAGGCCAACACGCGGCGGCTGGGCGGCTTCATCGTCAAGCTCGTCGCCGGCTCGCTGCACCTGGTGGAAGCCGAGCGCGTGCAGCAGCTGCTGAAGGACGCCGCGCGCACGCTGCTGGCCAGGGCGGACCTGTCGCGCTCGGCCAGCGAGGTGCTGGACACGCTCACGGCCAACGGCCGCCACCAGCAGTTGCTGGACCAGCTGATCGAGCGCCTGCTGCGCCTGCTGGCCGCGCAGCCCACCCGCGACGCGATCGCCGCCGAGATCGTCGAGTGGCTGAAGACGGAGCACTACCGCAAGCAACTGGTGCTGCCGACCGAGTGGCTGGGCGAGAAGGGCAGCGAGCTGGCGGCGCGGCAGCTCGGTCGCTGGCTCGACGAGGTGCGCAACGATCCGCGGCATCGGCTGCGGACGGCCTTCGACGCGCAGGTGGAGCAGTGGATCGCGCGGCTGAAGGCCGATCCCGTGATGCGCGCGAAGGCGGAGGAGATCAAGGCCTATCTGCTCAATGACGACGACCTGGGCCGCTATGCCGCGCAGTTGTGGCGCACCGTGTCGGCCTGGCTGCACCGCAACGTGGAGAGCGAGGATTCGGACCTGCGCCGCAACCTGATGGCGGCCGGGGGCTGGCTGGGGCGCGAACTGGCAGCCGACCCGGAACTGCGCCGCACGCTCAACGAGCAGCTGGAGGCCGCCGCCCGCAGCGCCGCGCCGGATTTCTCGGCCTACCTCACGGGCCACATCCGCGACACGGTGCGGCAGTGGGATGCGCGCGAGATGGCCTCGCAGGTGGAGCTGAGCATCGGGCCGCAGCTGCAGAAGATCCGGGTGAACGGGACGCTGGTGGGCGGCGCGATCGGGCTGGTGCTGTTCGCGCTCGGCGAGACGGCGCGCAGGTGGTCGGGGTGAAGGCTCACCCCTTCACGCACACCACCTGCTTGAGCGTGTGCACCACCTCCACCAGGTCCTCCTGCGCCTCCATCACGCGGTCGATGTCCTTGTAGGCGGCCGGCGTCTCGTCGATCACGTCCTTGTCCTTGCGGCATTCGACGCCGGCGGTGGCGCGGCGGTGGTCCTCCAGGGTGAAGCGGCGCTTGGCCTCGCCGCGGCTCATGGTGCGGCCGGCGCCGTGCGAGCAGGACGCGAAGCTCTCCGGGTTGCCCTTGCCGCGCACGATGTAGCTGCGCGCGCCCATGCTGCCCGGGATGATCCCCAGCTCGCCCTTCTTCGCGCTCACCGCGCCCTTGCGCGTGACGTACACCTCCTGGCCGAAGTGCGTCTCCTTCTGCACGTAGTTGTGGTGGCAGTTCACCGCCTCCACGTGGGCCTGGAAGCTGCGATGCAGCACCGTCTTGGCCGCCTCGATCACGCGCCGCATCATCACCTCGCGGTTCAGGCGCGCGAACTTCTGCGCCCAGCCCACCGCGCGCACGTAGTCGCCGAAGTAGCGCGAGCCTTCCGCGAAGTAGGCCAGGTCGCGGTCGGGCAGGTGCACGTCGTTGCGCATCGCGTCCTGACGGGCGAGCTCGATGAACATCGTGCCGATCGCGTTGCCCACCCCGCGCGAGCCCGAGTGCAGCATGAACCAGACGAAGCCCTCCTCGTCGAGGCAGACCTCGATGAAGTGGTTGCCGCCGCCCAGCGTGCCGAGGTGCTTGTGGTGGTTGGTCTTCTCCAGCTTGGGGTAGTCGCGGCACAGTGCGGTGAATTCGGGCTCCAGCTGGCCCCAGGCCGTGTCGACGGCGCCGGGCGTCTTCTGCCACGCGCCGGGGTCGCGCGCACCGGGCGAGCGGCCATGCGGCACCGCCCGCTCGATCGCGGAGCGCAGCGGCGCCAGGTTGTCCGGCAGGTCCTGCGCCGTGAGCGTGGTCTTGCAGGCGATCATCCCGCAGCCGATGTCCACGCCGACCGCGGCGGGGATGATGGCGCGCAATGTCGGGATCACGGAGCCGACGGTGGCGCCGATGCCGTAGTGCACGTCGGGCATGGCGGCGATGTGGCGGAAGACCACGGGAAGCCGGGCGGCATTCTGGAGCTGGCGCCTGGCCTCGTCCTCGACCGGGACGCCGCGCGTCCACATCTTCACCGGCACGCCGCCGGGGGTGTCTTCCTGCAGGTAGGTCGTTCGTTCTCGCATGGGGCGGTGTAGGACCCGCCCCGGCTGCGGAAGTTCAGCGCAGGCGCGTCACTGGAATTCCTGCGACGCGAAGGTCGTGGTGTCCGCACGGCAGTTCGCCGGCAGGCCGTTGCGCACCGGCTGCCAGTCGGAGCCGCAGATCCAGGAACGGACGGCCCGGCCGAGATCGTCGGGCGTCCGCATGGCCGCATCGCCATCCGGCTTGGCGGGGATCAGGTAGATGTAACGACCGTTGACCAGGCGGTCCAGGTTGTCGATCGGGACCCGGATCACGCCGTCGGCGGAGGTCTGGATGGTGCCGGCGTAGTTGCCGCCGGCCGGGCCTTCGCAGCCCCAGCGGCCCGCGTCCGGCGGGGAGTCCATCACGACGTAGTTCTCGCTCACCATGTTCTTGCAGCCGTTGAGCCCCAGCACCACCTCGGAAATCTTGGCCCGGCGCGTGTAATCGCGCAGATGCGCCACGGCCACGGAGGCGAGGACCGCGACGATGCACACGGTGATGATCACCTCGACCAGCGAGAATCCTTGTTGCCGTTTGCGCCCCATTGCATTTCGCCCAAGATTTCGTACTTGGTAACGCGAAGCAACTTCCGTGCTAAGGGGAAAGACAGGGCATTGTTCACGCCGGCGGCCGCGGCGGTGACAAATTTTGGCTTTTCGGCGCGCCGGTTGACCACGGCGGGCATCAGGAATTCATCAAGGCCTCGATCTCGTCCGCCTTCACCGGAACCCCCCGAGTGATCAGGTCGCAGCCCTCGGGCGTGACGATCGCGTCGTCTTCGATGCGGATGCCGATGTTGTGGAAGGCTTCCGGCACCCCCTCGCCGGGGCGCACGTAGAGGCCCGGCTCGATCGTGAGCACCATGCCGGGCTGCAGGATGCGGCTGGGGCGGTTCTTGATGATTTCCCCCGAAAGTGGGTCCTTCCGCTCGCTCACCTGGCCCACTTCCCCCGGCTCGACGTAGCTGCCGGCGTCGTGGACGTCCATGCCCAGCCAGTGGCCGGTGCGGTGCATGTAGAAGGGGAAGTAGGCCCGCTTCTCGATCACGTCGTCGAGGGTGCCCACCTTGTCCCGGTCCAGGAGGCCGACATCCAGCATGCCTTGCGCGAGCACCTTCACTGCCGCCTCGTGCGGATCGGTGAAGCGGGCGCCCGGGCGCGTGGCGGCCACCGCCGCTTCCTGCGAGGCGAGCACCAGGTCGTACAGGGCGCGCTGCGGGCCGGTGAACCTGCCGTTGGCGGGGAAGGTGCGGGTGATGTCGCCGGCGTAGCCATCGAGCTCGCAGCCGGCGTCGATCAGCACCAGCTCGCCGGCGCGCACCGGCGCCACGTCGGCGCGGTAGTGCAGCACGCAGGCGTTGGCACCGGCGGCGACGATCGAGCTGTAGGCGGGATATTGCGACCCGCCCATGCGGAACTCGTGCATCAGCTCGGCGTCGAGGTGGTATTCGCGCACGTCCTTGCCGTCGCGCAGCATGTGGGCGCAGGTCTTCATCGCGCGCACGTGGGCCCGCGCGCTGATGGCGGCGGCGCGGCGCATGATGTCCTGCTCGTGCGCGTCCTTCACCAGCCGCATCTCGTCGAGGATGGCGCACAGGTCGCTCTGCTGCTCGGGGCACAGGGCGCCGTAGCGCACCCGCGCGCGCACCTGGTTCAGCCAGCCGGCGATGCGCTGCTCCAGCCCGGCGTGGATCGCGAACGGATACCAGACCACCTCGCGGTTTTCCAGCAGCCTGGGCAGCTGCTTGTCGAGTTCCTCGACGGGGAAGGCCGCATCGACGCCGAGCGCGCCGACGGCGGCTTCCGGGCCGAGGCGGTAGCCGTCCCAGATCTCGCGTTCCAGGTCCTTGGGCTGGCAGAACAGCGTGGCCTGGCCTTCGCCGGTGACCACCAGCCAGGCATTGGGCTCTGTGAAGCCGGTCAGGTAGTAGAAGTAGCTGTCGTGCCGGAACAGGAAATCGGAATCGCGGTTGCGCTGGCGCTCGGGCGCGGTGGGAATGATCGCGATGCCGTTGCCCCCCAGCTGCCGGGCCATGCGGGCGCGGCGCTGGGCGTAGACCGAGGTGGGGACGGTGGTGTTCATGGGGGCATTCTGACGGTTTCGGGCGCCGTGCGCGCCGGGGGGCCCGGCTACGAATTCAGCGCTGCCAGCCGCTCCGGCGTGCCGACGTCGGTCCACGGGCCTTCGTAGAGCTCCGCGCTGACCTCACCCCGTTCGATCGCCGCGCGCAGCATCGGCGCCAGGGCCACCTTCTGCCCTTGGGGATTGCCGGCCGGCAGGGCGGCGAAGAAAGCGCGCCGGTACAGCCCCGTGGTCGAATAGGTGTGCCGCACGTCGGCCGTGTTCAGCGCCAGCCCGTCGACGGAAAGCCCGAAATCGCCCTTCGGGTTGTGCGCAGGGTTCGGCACCAGGAACAGGTGCGCCAGCTTGCCGCTCTCCGCGAAGCGGTCGTACGCCGCGCGGGTGAACATGAACTCCGGCATGTACACGTCGCCGGCGACGATCCAGAACGTGTCGGCCAGCAGCGGCAGCGCCCGCGCGATGCCGCCGGCCGTCTCCAGCGCGCCGCCGAAGTCCTTGCCTTCGTGCGAGTACTTGATGCGCACGCCGTCCGCGGTCTCGTGGCCGAAGTGGTCCTCGATCTGCTCGCCCAGCCACGCGGTGTTGATCGCCACGTCGCGGAAGCCGCCGCGGCCAAAGGCCTCCAGGTGGTACTGCAGCAACGGCTTGCCTTTCACCCGCAGCAGCGGCTTGGGGCAGGTGTCCGTCAGCGGCCGCATGCGTTCGCCGCGGCCGGCGGCGAGGATCATGGCCTGGGCGATGCTCAACTCAGTTTTCCTCCCCGCGGTCCAGCGAGCGCTGCTCGGTCCACTCCGGCTCGAAGCGCTGCACCAGGGCGGCCATCAGCTCCCGCGCCGGCGCCGAGCGGTCGCCGCCGAGATGCACTACATGGACATCGCAGGTCACGGCGCGCTCCTCGGGCCAGGTGTGCACGCACACGTGCGATCCCGCCAGCAGCACGGCGGCGGTCACGTGGGCCGGGCCCTGCGCGTCCGCGGGAAAGGCGTGGACCACGTGCTGCACGGGTTGCAAGCCGACCGACTCGATCGCCGCCAGGCACCACTGCCCCAGCCGCGCCGCATCCGTCAGCCACGCAGGGTCGCAGCGGCAGCGGTAGAGGTCGGCGGTGAGGTGCAGGCCTTTCATGGCTCCGACTGTACACAGCACGCTCGAAGGCCTGTGCCTGGGCCGGTGCGGAAGGGGCTGGGTGCGGTCCATTAAAATCACGGGTTTCCCCCAATCCTCTCCCCCGGAGAAGCCCCCGAATGGCCAACGAATCCCTGATGGCGAACGCGATCCGCGCGTTGGCCATGGACGCCGTGCAGCAAGCGAACTCCGG